>DATFGD010000158.1:0-2185 GCA_035249725.1 Burkholderiales bacterium | reverse complement strand
TGAGCGCCTGCAGTTCCACGCGATCTATGATACCTGCCGACTCGGCGTGCGCCGCGAGTTCGTCGGGCGTTCTTCCGCTGATACGACCCTCGCGCGCCGCAGAGTATATCCGCACATAGATCCCTTCAACGGCGATGGCGGCACGCAGTGCATGCTCGAGTTGTGCGACCGGCTCCTCGGCGTTCGCGGGAACGTATACCCCGCTCGTCAGACGATCTCTCACGGAAGAAGGCTCCAGCAGAAGCGCAGCGACCTGATGACCCAACTCGTCGCCCGGCGGCGCAAAGCGCATGCCGGCTGGAAAGGCCGTCAGCCGCAACAGCAAACGGGCCATGCGGCCAGGAAAATTTTCCACGAGCCCGGCGAACGCCGATTGAAGGCGAAACAACGCGTCCAGCAGCGACCAGTGGAGCAGCGGCAATTCTTCGCGCACGCAGCCGCCATCGTGGTAGCGCTTCAGGGTGGCCGAACACAGATAGAGCTGGCTCAGTATGTCGCCCAAGCGCGCGGAAAGCTTTTCCTTGCGCTTCAAGTGGCCGCCCAGGAGCAGCATGGCCACATCGGTCGCAAATGCAAAGGCGGCGCTCCAGCGGGTGAGTTGCTGGTAATAGCCTCGGGTATGCACATCGCCCGGGACGCGTAGCAGTCTGCCGGCGGTGAGGCCGAGAAAGAGGGCGCGCGCGGCGTTCGTCACGATGAAGCTCACATGTCCGAAGAACGCGTCGTCGAATTCGCGCAACGCCTTCCCGGGCTCCGTTTCGCGCGTCGCCTCGATCTCGCGCAGGATATACGGATGGCCGCGTATCGCGCCCTGCCCGAAGATGATCATGCACCGCGTGAGGATGTTGGCGCCCTCGACGGTGATGGCGATGGGGACCTGCTGGTACGAGCGCCCGAGATAGTTCCGCGGACCCATGCAGATCGCCTTGCCGCCGTGCACGTCCATGGCATCGTTTATCACGATGCGGCCGCGTTCGGTAAGGTGATACTTCACGATCGCCGAAACGACGGCGGGTTTTTCGCCGCTGTCGAGGGCACCGGCGGTCATCACGCGCACGGCATCCATCATGTAGGTGTGCGCGCCGATCCGTGCGAGCGCTTCTTCCACGCCTTCGAAGCGCCCGATGGGCATGCGAAACTGGATGCGCACGCGCCCGTAAGCGCCGGTCGTCAGCGCTGCGAGTTTGGCAATGCCCACACTATTGGCCGGCAGCGAGATCGATCTTCCCGCCGCGAGACAGTTCATCAGCATGCGCCAGCCCTGACCCGCATATTTCTCGCCGCCGATCACCCAGTCCATGGGAATGAACACGTCCTTGCCGGAATTCGGCCCATTTTGGAATGCGGAGTTGAGCGGGAAATGGCGCCGTCCGATGCTGACACCCGGCGTCTGGGTCGGGATCAGCGCGAGCGTGATCCCGATGTCCTCCTTCACCCCGAGGAGGTGGTCCGGGTCGTAGAGCTTGAAGGCGAGCCCCAGCAGCGTCGCGATCGGTCCCAGCGTGATGTAGCGCTTCTCCCAGTTAAGACGTATGCCGAGCACGTCGGCGCGCCCTTCGAAATCGCTGCGGCAAACGATACCGCTGTCGGGAATGGAACTCGCGTCCGAGCCCGCTTCCGGGCCAGTCAGCGCGAAACACGGGATTTCGACGCCCTTCGCAAGCCGCGGCAGGTAGTGCTTCTTC
Source organism: Burkholderiales bacterium (assembly GCA_035249725.1). Classification (GTDB taxonomy): domain Bacteria; phylum Pseudomonadota; class Gammaproteobacteria; order Burkholderiales; family SG8-41; genus DSOT01. Next base: position 500 of record DATFGD010000158.1, on the reverse strand, counting down.
TGCGCCTCAGTGCCGTAATGCAGCAGCAACTCAGCAGGTCCCAGGGAGTTCGGCACCATCACCGATACCGCGCCGGTTCCGCTGCGCGTGGTGAGTTTCATGACCACTTCGGAATGCGCAAGCGCGGAAAATCCGAGGCCGCCATATTCCTTGGGAATGATCATGCCGAGGAAGCCCTTTTCCTTGATGAACCTCCACACTTCCGGCGGCAGGTAGTACAGCTCGTGGGTGATCTTCCAGTCGTCCAGCATGCTGCAGAGCTGCTCCACCGGCCCTGCAAGGAAGGCGGCTTCCTCGCTCGAAAGCTCGGGCTTGGGGTATGCGAGCAGTTTGTGCCAGTCGGGCTTGCCGCTGAAGAGCTCGCCGTCCCACCATACCGTTCCCGCGTCGAGCGCCTCCTGCTCGGTCTGGGATATTTGAGGCAACGCGGTGCGGAACCAGCCGAGCACAAAGCGTGAGATGAGCTGGCGCCGCAGCTGCTTGAGATTCAACACGCAGGC
>DATFGD010000157.1:0-9924 GCA_035249725.1 Burkholderiales bacterium | reverse complement strand
GTTGGCATTCAAGGAGCACGTCCGCGGGGCGCTGCACCGCTACCGCTTCGGGCAGATGACTGCGGACTTCCTGATCTGCCGAAAGTGCGGCGTCTATCTCGGTGCAGCAATCGACACGCCGCACGGACGCTACGGCGTGATCAACATCAATACACTGCAGCCGGTTCCGTCCGATCTGCCGGCCGCCGTTGCGGCGGATTACGAAGGTGAAACCGCGGAACAGCGCGTCGCGCGGCGGGCGCAGCGGTGGACGCCGGTGGTGGGGAACGTCTGATACCGATACCGTTTGAGATGATTTGTGCATCCCGGCTTGCGCCGGGAAGACAGCAGGTGCAGGTTACGCCGTCTTTCTCTCCGGAACCGGCAGCGGCTCGAATTCCCCTTCGACTTCCTGGTGACCGCCGTTTGTCTCCAGCGCTTCTTCGCGATAGAGGCCGATCGGCTGGAGCATCGCCGAATCGCTGAACGAGAACAGTACCGACTCCGCGCTTGCGCGATGCTCGTGCCAGGTCCAGCTCGGCACGACGAACGTATCCTTGTCCTCCCAGCGATAGCGCTTGCCGGCGATGATCGACTCACCCCTGCCCTGGATGACGTGATAAATCGTGCCGCCGGTGTGCCGGTGCGCTTGGGTCTGCTGGCCGGTGCCTAACAGCGACGCGAAGCAGGCAATCGTGGTCAGCGCGGGCCCGCCGGTGAGCGGATTGGCGTATTCGACCGACACGCCGTCGTAAGGACTGCCCTCGGAACGTTCTGCGATGGATCTCAATGCCGCATACGTCTGCGCGAACTTGTAATTGAGGAGCGGCGAATGCAGTGCGTCGTGCTTCACCCACGTCGGACGCAGGCTGCCCGCGCCATACAGACGCAGCGATAGGTCGTCCGGGCGGCTCAACGGAAATTTTTGGTCGGCATACAGCTCGAAGAAATTGGTTTCCAGCATCTGCACGAGCGGCACATCCAGGCCGTCGAGCCAGATCATGGGCTGATCGCCCTCGTTCCCATGATCGTGCCACGTGCCGTTCGGCGTGGTGACAAAGTCGCCGGGCTCCATGTAGGTCTTCTCGCCGTCCACCGCGGTATACGCGCCGGTACCTTCGACGACCAACCGGAGAGCCGATGCGCTATGGCGATGCGAACGCGCCACCTCCCCCGGCTTGATGATCTGCAGGTTGGCGAGCAGCGTGTTGGACGCCTGCCAGTCGCTCCGTATGCCGGGGTTGGCCATCACGAGCACACGCCGTTCCGCGAGTTCGATGGGCACGATGTCGGCGGCCCTGGAGAGCAGCGGCCGAAAATCCTTGTACTTCCAGAGATACGGCATGGTCGGCGCCTTCTTCGACGTGCCCTGCGTCTGCCACAACGCGCGTCCGTGTATGCGTTTTACGTCCTCGTAAAACTGATCCATTTCGTCCACGGTCCGGATATCGGACACCGCGTTCATCGTCATGGCTCGCTCCTTCGGCGGGTTGCTGCAGCAAAATATAACACTGTTGCGCCTACACCCAGGTCACCGGGAAATCGGGATCCTTCGCCGGCGTGTCGGAGGGAATGAATACACGCATACCCGAGCGCGGCGGCGCGGTCTGAAGGTGTACCCAGTGATCGCCACCCGGATCGAAAGTCCAGCGTGGATCCTCGAGCCACAGTCCGATCTCGGCCAGCACATCGAGATTCGTAACGCACCACGCGGCCAGCGTCCGATCGGGATCGGGCAGGTCGACGGCGCGTCCGGTGAGATGATGGCTCGTTGGAGATGCGTTCGCCACCGAAGCGTTGATGACAGGCGGACGCCAACCGCTGTTTACGGTGCGGATGTGCCCGAAGCCCGCGCGCGCCAACAATTCATTTGCCTTCGCTACGGTCTCTGCCGCGTTGCGTCGGATTTCGCCGCTGAGTTCGTGTCGAAAGGCCTTGTCCCGGCCATTGAAAAACGCTTTCAGATCGATCATCGTCGCGCTGCTTGTTATGTCTCCTTCCCGGCGCTTATTTTGCCGCAAACACGGTAAAGCTGCGTTCATTTTTGCAGCGGCGTTTCGCCTTGACACCGCGTTGCGCGAAAAGCTAACCTCGACCGCTCTTCATCGGGATTGCCATGGGTCTCACCGCAGTCGAAAAAGTCCTCGCTTCAAAGAGCGGCAAGGCGAGCGTGCGCCCCGGCGAAGTCGTCTATCCCGATCCCGACTTCATCATGATTCACGATGGCGTCGTGATGGGCGCAAAACAGGAACTCGACGCGCTCGGCATCACACAGCTTGCCGCACCGGGAAAAGTCGTGATGGTGACCGACCACGACGTGATCTACGGCAGTCCACGCGCGGCCGAGCGCGGTGCATTCAATCGCAGGGCCGCGGCACAGTGGGGCGTGAAGCATTTCTTCGACGTGGGGCGCGGCGGGCACGGCCACATCTTCCCAATGGAAAGCGGCATGCTGCTGCCGGGGATGTTCTATTTCGACAACGATCGCCATTCGACGAATGCCGGCGCCATCGGCGCGTTCGGCTTTCGGATGGGCACCGAGATCAGCCGCGTGCTTGCGACCGGCACCAACTGGGTGATGACGCCGAAATCGGTGCGCCTCGAGATCAAGGGGCGGCTCACGCCCGGGGTTTACGCCCGCGACCTGGGATTCCACATTGCCAAACTCCTGCGCCGCGGCGCGCTACGGCTCGATCTCGATTATCGGGTCCTCGAATACGCGGGTGACCTCGACCAGTTCGATCTCGCCGCCCGCGCCGCGCTCTGCAGCTCGCCCACGGAAATGCGCGCGTACGGCGTGTTTTTTCCCCCGTCCGACGCCATCCTCGCGCACGCGCGAGCACGCGCGAAGCAGCCTTACACACCGATCTTTCCGGACCCGGACGCGAATTACGAAGCGGCAGCCGAACTCGATGTCAGTACACTCGAGCCGCAGGTCGCACTGCCCGGCGGCGTGCAGAATTCGGTGGACATCTCCGAAATCGCCGGCACCCGAGTCGATCACGCCTTCATCGGTTCGTGCGGGTCGGGAATGTACGAGGATATGCTTGAGACCGCGCGCTTCCTCAGAGGCCGGACCATCGCAACGGGCGTGCGGCTCTTCATTGCACCCGGTTCCGAGCAGTCGATGAAACGCCTCGCGGCCGAAGGCGTGATCCAGATCTTTCTCGAGGCGGGCGCCGTCATGCTGCCCCCCGGGTGCGGTCCGTGCAACGACGCGGTGATCGGGCCGGTGCATTCAGGTGAAGTTTCGATTTCCACGGCGGCGAACAACAATGCGGGCCGGTTCGGTGCGAAGGACGCGAAGCTCTATCTCGGCAGTCCGGCAACTGTCGCCGCATCCGCCGTCGCGGGGCGGATCACCGACCCGCGGAGCGTGAACGCATCGGACATTCCAATATCGGCCAAGGAGGCGGCATGAACGAATTTCAATGGCGGCTGCGCGGGCGCTGCTACAAGCTCGGTCACGACGTGCCGCACGCGGGCGGTGTCGTTCCCAACTGGGTCATCACCGGCCGCCACTTCGAGGCGAAGGAAATCATTCCGCATCTTTTCGCAGAAACCGACCCGGGCTTTACCGAGCGCTGCAAAGGGGGAGACATCATCGTCGCGGGCCGCAATTTCGGGATGGGGCCGAAGATGAACGGCTACATTGCCATGCAGGCCCTCGGGTTGGGGCTCGTGTGCGAGTCGATGCCCTTCCTCGCCTACCGCGCGGCGATCGGTTGCGGCCTGCGGGTCATGACGGATTGTGCTGCGGCAACGGAAATGTGCGACAGCGGCGATGAGCTGGAAGTCGATTTCCGCGACGGGTTCTTCATCAATCATACCCGTAACATCACGCGTGAATATCCGCCGATTCCGGACACCCTGCGCGAGATCGTCGAGCTGGGTGGCAACACCGGCTGGCTCAAGCGCTGGTGGGAACAGCAGCAACAAGAACAGGTGGGATGACTCCCCGGACGAACCCACTCGGACAGCCGATTGGGTTTCCGCTGCCCGACTGGCGGCCGCCGCCCGAGCCGCCGCGTGCGCCGCTGACGGGACGCTATTGCCGCGTCGAACCGATCGACCCGGATCGCCATTCACGAGACCTGCACGAAGCCAATATGCGCGACCCCACGGGTCGCGCATTCACCTATCTTTCCGCCGGGCCGTTCGACACCTATGAGGCTTACCTCGCGTGGATGACTTCATCGTGCCTCGGCAGGGATCCGATGTTTCACGCCATCGTGGACAACGCGACGGAGCAAGCGGTCGGCGTTGCGAGCTACCTGCGCATCGAGGCGAAGAACGGCGTAATCGAGGTCGGTCACATCAACTATTCGCCCCTGCTCCAGCGGACCCGTGCCGCGACCGAAGCGATGTACCTCATGATGAAACGCGTATTCGAGCTGGGCTACCGCCGTTACGAATGGAAATGCGATTCGTTGAACGCGCCGTCGCGCGCTGCGGCGCAGCGCCTCGGCTTTTCCTATGAAGGCATCTTTCGCCAGGCGGTGGTTTACAAGAACCGCAATCGCGACACCGCGTGGTACGCGATGATGGACAGCGAGTGGCCGGCGCTGCAGAACGCCTACACCCGCTGGCTGGATCCGCAAAACTTCGATGCGCACGGCCGTCAGCGCCTGCGCCTCTCCGACCTTACCGCACCGCTTTTGAATCAGCGCGGTTAAAAGCAGTAAACTTAAAACGGCTCGCTTGCGTCAGGAGTAACGCCATGTTTGACAAGGAACGCTTTATTGAGGACTGCCGCGCGGCGCTCAAGGACGTGAACGCACAGGCGGCAATTCGTGAGCTCGTCGCGCGTGCGGTAAGCGAACCCGCGCAGGTCGTCCGGGCGCTCGGCGAGCCGCAGCGCTCGGGCGTCGAGACGATTTATCGGGCGCAAGACCTCACCATACTCAATTTATGCTGGGGGCCGCGCATGGTCTTCAAGCCGCACGATCACCGCATGTGGGCGGTCATCGGCATGTATGGCGGGCGCGAGGAGAACACGTTCTTTCGGCGCAACGGGAACGGGCTCGTCCGGCACGGCGTGAAGGAACTCAATGTGGGGGACACCACGCCGCTCGGCGAATCGATCATCCACTCGGTGACGAATCCGCTCGACCAGATCACCGCTGCGATCCATGTCTACGGCGGCGACTTCTTCGCGACGCCGCGCAGCGAGTGGGATCCGAAGACCTTCGAAGAGCAGCCCTACAGCGTGGAGGATACGATGCGGGCGTTCGAAGCGGCGAACCAGCGGCTGCGGAGGGGCGGGGCGCAGCTATAGCGAGGCGGCCCGGGCGAGCGCAGACGCCACGATGCGCTGTATCGCATCACCGTGCACGACGCCCGCGAAGCAAAGATTGATCCCCATCGCGTGGGGGTGGAGGTCCGGGTTGGGATTGGCCTCCAGGAAGAAGATCCTGTTGTCCGGGGTAAGCCGGAAGTCGATACGCGCGTAATCCCGCAGCTTCAGGGCGTGGAATATCGACCGGCTCGCCTTTTCGATCGACGTGACGACTGCATCCTCGAGCTTCGCCGGCTTCCATCGTATGCGCCAGCGCGACCGGTACGCGCCGTCGTTCTTCAGGCGGTAGGTTGCAAGCTGCGGCGCGGCAGCGCCCTTCTTTCCGATCACGAGTTCCACCGGCGGCATGACCTGAGGCTCGTGCCCGAGGAGCGCGACGTAAAGATCGCGGCCGGGGATGAATTCTTCGCAGATGAGCGGCGTGCTCAGCCTTTCGCGCAGGCTCTCGATCCGCTCGCGCAACTCGTCGAGGCTCTTCACAACCGAGTTGGCGCTGAGTGCTTCTGAAGCGTCGCCGAACTGCGGTTTGACGACGAGCGGAAACTCGAGCCCGTGTACTTGGACGCGCTCCGCGCTGCTCACGACGAAATGGCGCGGCACGTCGACTCCGAGCCGCGCCACGATGTCCTTGGAAAGCGCCTTATCGCGCGCAAGCCGCATGCCATCGGGGCCGGTACCGGTGTACGGAATGCGCAGCATGTCGAGCAGGCCGGTGATGGCCGCATCGAGGCTGCGATCGCCATCGAGCCACTCCGTCAGGTTGAATACGAGATCGGGCTTGAGCGCGCGCAACTCCTGTATCGCCGCGACCACGTCGCGCGTGAAGGGAACGACGGTGACGTTGCCGCAGCGCTCGGAAAGGCACGCGAGTACGCGCGCTTCGACGCTGCCGCGATCGGGCACGAAGCGGCCCGATTTGAGCCGCGTGCCGGTTTCCTCATCGACCAGCAACGCGATATTGCGGTAATCGGGATGCGGTTGTGACGCTGTCTGCAGTTGAGGCATGCAGAGATTCTACAGTGTCGACCGCATATGACAAAAGAGAACGGGGCGCTGCGCCCTGTTCTCCTCGTGTTACACGAAGCGCTGTTCGCCTTCGCTCAGCGCCACCTTCACGCGCTCGGGCAGCATCGGCTGCTGACGCAGCCGCACGCCGGTCAACTGATACACCGCATTCGAGATCGCAGTGGGAACAAGCGGTGTGGCCATCTGCCCCGCACCCGTGGGGTGATTGCGGGTGGGAATCAACTTGATGTGTACCTCGGGTAGATCCAGCATGCGCGGCACGTGGTAGTCGTGGAAGTTCGCCTGCTGTACGGTGCCGTCGGCGATCGTGATGCGTTCGCTCAGCGCGAGCCCCAGCCCATAGACGATCGAGCTTTCGGTCTGGGCGACGACGTTATCGGGCTGCACGGGAACGCCGCAGTCGATGGTGCACCAGAAGTTGTGGACCTTGATCGTGCCGCTTTGCCGGTCCACCGATACCTCGGCGATTCCCCCGAGCTGCGAGCCGGAATAGTCGAGATAGGCAAATCCCAGCCCCCGCCCCGGGCGCTTGCGCTTCCAGTCCGCCATCCGCGCGACTTCCTCGATCGCATGGCGCGCACGCTCTGCGAGCGGTGTCTTGTCGAGGAGCCGCAGGCGGAATTCGATTGGGTCCACACCCTGCTTCACCGCCAGCTCGTCGAGAAACACTTCGGTCGCGAAGCTGTTCTGCCCCACGCCGATCGCGCGCAGCGGATTGGTGCGCATGCCGGTCGGCTGCTGCAAGCCTTCGCTCAATTGATCGGGAATCGCGTAGGTCGGCAGTTCCGTCCCGCGCATGGCGATGTTGTCCCTGCCCTTTGTGGCCTTGTAGCGGACGGGGTCCATGAACGCCAGCACTTCATCGGACACCACGCGATGATGCCAGGCGATGATCTTTCCTGACGCATCGAGCCCGGCACGTATGCGGTTCACATAGAGCGGACGGAAGCGGCCGTTGTGCACGTCGTCCTCGCGGGTCCACAGCACCTTCACCGGACGGCGCGCGGCTTTCGACATGAGGACCGAATCCACGATGAATTCGACGTCGCGGTTGCCGCGACGCCCGAAGCCGCCGCCGAGCAGGAATCCGTTGAACTTCACCTTGCTCTCGGGTATCCCGAGCGCTTTGGCGACCGCGGCGACCGTGATCGTCTGGCTCTGCGTGCCGACCCACACTTCCACCGCATCGCCCGCGGGCGACACCGCCGCGACCGAATTGAGCGGCTCCATCTGCGCGTGATAGCAGTAGTCCGCGCGGTATTCGCCTTCGACGATGCTTGCGGCCTTGGCCATCGCGGCGTTCAGATTCCCCTTGCGATCCCAGGCGACGCCGCCGTGTGACAGATCGCGCGCCACCGCCGCGAAATGCGCGTAGCCTTTTTCGTTCGAGAAGCCCCAGCCGCGCGCCTTGCGGCCCCACGTCACCTTGAGCGCGTTCTTCGCCTTGAACGCCGCCCACGGCGTATCGGCAAGCACACCGACACCGTATTTGAGCGGCACGATATCGATCACGCCTTCGATCGCGCGCGCGGCGGCATCGTCGATGCGCTCCGGCGCTGCCCCTTCAACCGGCTCGCGCAGTATCGCGCCGTAGATCATGCCGGGAACCTGCACGTCGATACTGTACGGCGCCGTCCCATTGGCCTTGCCCGGCACGTCCACCCGCCCGACGTCCTTGCCGACGAGACGGAACTGCGCCTTCGACACGGGCTCCACCTCGACCTCCGGTGCCTGCGCCGGAACCTTGGCAAAACTCGCGATCTCGCCGTAGCTGATCGTGCGCCCGGACTGCGCGTGCACGACCGCACCGGGCTGGGTCGCAAGCTCCGCAATCGGCACGCTCCATTGGCGCGCGACGTTGTCCATCAATACGTAGCGAACCTGCGCGCCGAACTGGCGCAGACTGTTGAAGTACCCCCTGACCGTCGCGCTCCCGGCGGTGTATTGCTCGCCGCCGAACGCCGGATTGCCATAGAGTTTGCCGCGCGGCGGAGCCGGCACGATCTTCACTTTCGACCAATCCGCATCCATCTCATCGGCGAGGATGACGGGCAGCGCGGTGAGCGAGCCCTGCCCCATTTCGGCAGCCGGCGACATGATCGTCACCGTGCCGTCAGTGGATAACGTGACCCAGGCGTTGAGGGCTACATCCTTTGCAGCTGCAGCCTGCGCCTCGCCGCTTGCGAGTTTGAGCAGGGATGGCACGCCAACGGCGATGCCGAAAGTCAATCCCGCTGCGCCGACCATGAAGCGGCGGCGTCCGATCACGACTGCGCCTTTTGTGGTGTTTGCTGTGCGTGACATAGCCTAAACCTCCTTCGAGGCGCGTTCGATCGCGCGCACGATCCGGTAGTACGTTCCGCAACGGCAGATGTTCGCGTTCATGTACTCGGCGATCTCCTGCCGGCTCGGATTGGATTTTTCCTTGAGCAGCCCGGCGGCGCGCATGATCTGCCCCGACTGGCAATAGCCGCATTGCGGAACCTGCTCGGCGACCCACGCTTTTTGCAGCGGATGGCTGGCGTCGGGCGAGAGTCCCTCGATCGTCGTGACACTGCGTCCGGCCATATCCTTGATCGCATTCAAACAGGCGTAATTGGGCCTGCCGTCGATGTGCACCGTGCAGGCGCCGCACTGACCGACGCCGCAGCCGAATTTGGTGCCGGTGAGCTTGAGATCCTCGCGCAGCACCCAGAGCAGCGGCGTATCGGGGAGCGCGTTGACGGTATGACGCTTGCCGTTGACGGTAAGCGTTACGGGCATCTTCTGGGACATGCTGCCTCCTCCATCCGAATTCGTGCTGACGGGTGACGACCCGTTGCACCAACAATCTCCCCTCGCCCCCAGTGAGAGGGACGCGGGTGAGGGCCGACTTCTTGTTATGTTCCTCGGAGGCAGCAGCGACGGCGAGCCGCCGTCGTTTCATTCTAGCTCAATCCACGGCGCAAGAGTCGTTCACGCCGCGCGCAATCGGAAGTCTAAGTTTCGACGGAGTGGAACGGCGCCTGGATCGTGTAGGGGGCAGCCGCTTCGACGGATCCGTATCGACGATGGATCCGTCCACCCTGCTCCAGGCCATGTTATCGCGTTCAGCCCGCCCGGAAAAATCCCCGTTTGGTGTTGTGCAGCAGCTCGAAGCCGCTGCGCGTGACGCGGATCAATTCGCCGACCTGCACGCCGGCCTTGTGGTCCTTCGTGATCACGTTCGGTTGCACGACCACGGTCATGTTCTCTTCCAGCGTCATTTTCGGCAGCGGGCCCGCCGGACGGCTGCGCGTGCCGAGGATCGGCTGGAAGTAACCGCCGCCGAAACCGTGCATGAGGTCGTCGCACGCCGTGAAGCCGTTCTTTTCGATCACGCTCGCGGCTTCGATGATCTCCTCCATCCTCGTGCCATGACGCACGACGCCGGTCACCGCGTCGAATGCCGCTTCAGCGGTGGCGTGCAAATCGCGGTAAAGCGGTGTCGGATCCGTCTCGACGGTGAACGAGCGCAGCACCTGCCCCGCATAGTCCCACCAGAACGCGGACAGCTCGCAGAACACCACATCGCCTTTCTGCACGCGCCGCGGCGAAGGCTGCTGTGGCGGCACGTAGATGTGGGGGTTCTCCATCGAGGT
>DATFGD010000156.1:0-4381 GCA_035249725.1 Burkholderiales bacterium | reverse complement strand
CGGCACACCGAGGCGTTCGGCATGCGCTACAACCCCGATCCCCCGTACAACGTGCTTGCCACCGACCGCATTGCCTTTGCCGATATGCAGCGCATCGCGCGATTTGCCCGCTACTGGGAGATGGTCGGCAATTCCGGCCGTTTCCGTAGCACATTACCCCTGATCGCGGGCGGACCGGGCACCGGCGCACCATTTACGCGTTTCATGCGCTTTGCAGACTGGCTCTACGCGCGGACCGGAAAGACGCACGAAATCGCGCTCGAACGATTGGCGCGCCTGATTCAGGACTTTCTCACGACGGAACTCGCTGTGGATTCCGCATTTGCCGCCGCGACGCTCCAGCGCGATTACGAAGCGAGTGGGGCGAAAGGACGCCTCGAATTCCCGGATAAAGCCGTCGCGGCATCCGACCCGACTACGAAACGCCGTCACCTCCGTCAGGCGCGGCATATAATGAATTGAAGGGCATCACGCAATGAAACGATACGACCCCCACGAGCACGCGCGTAACGTTCTCGGCGACCGGCTGCAAAGCTGCAGCGAGGCGCCGGTGACCGGGTTTTACCGCGATGGGTGTTGCAATACCGGACCGGAAGATGTGGGTGTGCACACGGTATGCGCACTCATGACCGAAGAGTTTCTAGAGTTCAGCCGCGCCCGTGGCAATGACCTCTCGACGCCCATGCCGGAGATGGGTTTCCCGGGTCTCAAGCCCGGCGACCGGTGGTGCCTGTGCGCGGCGCGTTGGAAGGAAGCGCTGGACGCAGGCATGGCGCCGCGCATTGTGTTGACCGCGACCCACGAGGCGACGCTCGAAGTGGCGTCACTTGCAGATCTCAAGAAGTACGCCATAGACCTGAGTTGATCGCCGCTGTTGCGGGCGCGACGGTGGCCGCTCACACGGCGTGCACGACTTCAGCAGGTGCGTGTTCGGGCCAGCGCAACGCGCGCGCCAGCGCTTCGACCCGCCGCGACGCCGCAATCTTCCCTTCGTTGATGTAGGTCTCGTGATTGCGCTCGACTTCGTCCAGCTCGTAGAGATAGTTCACCATGATGCCGCCGGACTGCGCGATCCCGCGCGGTGAGGCGTCCGCGGCCCAATTGATGCGTTCCAGCCGCGCTCCGTTGCGCAAGTGAAAGCGCGCCACCGGGTCGGTGGGCCGGTCATCATTGCGCTGCACGCGCGTGAGATAGTGCGCGCACAACTGCAGCAAGAGTTCGCGCAGGTCCTCCCCCGGCAACGCGGCGCGCCGCGCGGACGGCGCGCGATTCTTCTCTATCCACGTTGCAAGCTTCACACCGCCCGCGATCGTGGTGAGCTGCGGCACAGTGGATTCCAGCCAGGCCCGGAACCCGGGAATCGGCGAAAGCGTCGCAAAGGTCTTAACCTTGTGGAGTTCCGTTTCGAGTTCGGCGGCCACCTGCTTGATGAGAAAATTTCCGAACGAGATGCCATGCAACCCCGGCTGGCAGTCGCTGATCGAGTAGAAGATCGCCGTGTCGGCCCGTTCGGGATCGCCGATTTCGCTTCCCGGGTCGAGAAGCGGCTGCACGGTGGTGGCGAGGCCCTTCACCAGCGCGACTTCGACGAAGATGAGCGGTTCGTCGGGCAAAGCCGGATGGAAAAAGGCGAAACAGCGCCGGTCGGAGGCGAGTCGGCGGCGCAAATCGTCCCAGCCGTTGATCTCGTGAACCGCCTCGTAGCGGATCAACTTTTCAAGGATGTGTGCCGGCGTATGCCAGTCGATACGCTGCAACGTGATGAACCCGCGGTTGAACCATGAGCGCAGCAGATGCCCGAGATCGCGGTCCAGCGGCTGCAGTTCCGGACGGTCTTTCAAAGCCGCCAGAATCCGACCTCGCATTTCCACCAGCGTGCCCGTTCCGCCGGGCGCCATGTTGAGCCGGCGGAAAAGTTCCTGACGGGGCGCTTCCACCGCGTGCTCCAGCGCGGACAGCGCGTCCGGCGTCGGAGCCGAGCGGTACGCATCGATTGCGCGCATCACCGCTTCCGGGTCCGGCGCGAATTCGTGGGCGAGCAGGTTGAAGAATTCGGCGCGACCGGTATCGTCCAGCCTGGAATAGACATGAAGCGCCTCCATCGCGAGCGCAGCGCTGGACGGCTCGCCGCGCTCTGCGAGCAGCGCGCCACAGAGGTCGGCGAGCCGCGCGACGCGGTCGCGCCGTGCGATTACTGCCCGCAGGCGCGGGCTGAGCAGCATGCGGCCGCGCTCGGCGATGGAACGGAAGACTTTGTTGAAAGCGGTTGGCATTTCTTGGCACTCCCACGCGGGGGTCTAGATTACCTTGCCGCGGCACGCGAACCAAGTACTCCGGGCTGACTGAGCGGCTTTTAAATGCGCTGTGCGCCCGGCCGGCCGTCCTCTGTCGCAAACGAAACGAGCGTCCGGATGCGTGTGTCCGGATCTCGCACGTCATCGAGGGTGCGCATGTGCGCGACGCAGCGCCGGGCCGAAAGCTCCAGGACAGTGTAGCCGCGACGCGTTGGATCGGCGTGCTTGATGTGCGGATTGTCGGCGCCCCAGGCGTCGATACGGGCGCGCGCCGGACCGTCGGAGGTGATCGAGGTCGTGACGAACTCCGTTGCGACGACCGGAGCGCGCGAATCCTCGAAGTCGGCTCTGAGATCGGCGACCATCGCAACGTGCAGATCGCCGCCCAGGACGACGGGGTTGGTGACGTGCTTATCCCGGATGTGGGCGAGCAGCCGTGCGCGGGCGGTGGGGTACCCATCCCAGCCATCGGTCCAGAACGCCTGTCCTTCGCCCGGCATGCGATCCACCTGCGCCATCAACGTCTGTTGCATGATCACATTCCAGCGGGCATGTGACGCGGACAGCCCCTCGAACAGCCACTGCTCCTGCACCCCGCCAAGCAGCGTTCGCCGGGGATCGAGGCGCTCGCCGCAGCTATCCACGACGTTGCTGCCACCACGCCCCGGCCTAGGGCAGACTTGAGGCGAGCGGTATTGCCGTCCGTCCAGGACGTAACACTGTGCCAGGGCGCCGAACGCGCTCCGCGCGTGGATCTGCATCCCGCCCGCCCGTGGACGCGCGGATGCAGGCAATGGCATGTGCTCGTAGTACGCCTGGTAGGCGGCGAGGCGGCGCTTGCGGAACAACTCCGGCGGCACGCGTTCTTGTGAGTGGTCGCGAGCGTAGTCGTTCTGCACTTCGTGGTCGTCCCAGGTCACCACCCATGGAAAAGCGGCGTGGGCGTTTTGCAGATCGCGGTCGGTCTTGTACAGCGCGTGACGATTGCGATACTCCTCCAGTGTGATCGGCTCCGCTGCCCCATGCTTGCGCACGTGCCTGCGTCCCCACGACGATTCGTAGATGTAGTCGCCGAGGTGCGCGACCAGATCCAGGTCTTCGCCAGCCATGTGACGATAGGCCGAAAAATAACCCTGTTCATAATGCTGGCACGAAGCGATGGCGAACCGCATCCGCTCAACGGGTGCAGCGACTGCCGGCGCAGTGCGCGTGCGCCCGATCGGGCTTACCGTGCCGCCGGTGTGAAAGCGATACCAATACCAGCGGCCCGGTTGGAGCCCCGTCACATTGACGTGCACCGAATGGGCAAATTTCGGTGTCGCAATCTCGGTGCCGCGCGCAACGACGGCACGAAATGCGTCATCACCGGCTACCTCCCAACCGACGCGCACGGGTTGAAGCGGCATGCCGCCTCCGTCGAGCGGGTCGGGCGCAAGCCGTGTCCAGAGCACCACACCATGGGGTTGGGGGTAACCGGAGGCCACGCCGAGCGTGAACGGGTTCGCGGTGAAACGCGGCTGTCCGAGCACGCCGGCCGGCACTGTGCCAAGCGCAGCGATGCCGGATACGGTGAGCAGAAAAGTGCGGCGGGAAACCGACATGGTAGGAACTATAACGCGGGCATATGACGTTGCGCTGACAGGGCAGCGTGGGGCGCCATCCACTATACTTCCATGCCACGCACGCAAACCGACTTTCCTTGCCGCAGACGCTCAACATTATCGGCCCGGGCAGAGTGGGGCGCACGCTCGCCACACTGTGGAAGCGCACGGGTGTCTTCGCGATCCAGGACGTGCTGTCTGGAGCCCCGGAAAGTGCGCGCACAGCGGTGGCGTCCATCGGTACAGGCGATCCGGTAGCGCGCGTTGAGGACATGCGTGCGGCAGACGTCTGGATGTTGACCACACCCGACGATAGGATCGTTGAGTGTGCGACAGCGTTGGCCGCAACCGGCTCGCTCCGCGCGGGCGATGTCGTTTTTCACTGCAGCGGCGCGTTGTCGTCAACCGAATTGCTTCCTGCTGGCCTGCGGGGCGCCCACACCGCAAGCATTCATCCCGTTAAGTCGTTCGCCGAACCGGTCAGCG
>DATFGD010000155.1:0-7830 GCA_035249725.1 Burkholderiales bacterium | reverse complement strand
CTTTCCAGGTGCCGATTGCACATGAGTGATCGCCGCCGAGGACCACGGGAAAATCGCCGCGGTGCACGATGTGCTCAACCCGGTGGGCGAGCCGCCGGCACACGCCGAGCACCGCCTTCAAATCATCACCGCTCGAGGGTGTGCTCGGATGGAGCGTGTCGACCCAGGTCGCCCGGAACCCCCGCCCGTGCAGCCGCGATATCAACTTGCCGCCCTGCAGCGCCTCCGGGGCGAACTCGCAACGCGGATCGCGCGCGCCGTGTCCGCACGCAACGCCAACGACCTGGATGGCCCGGACACGCTGGCGGGACGTTAGGCTCATGTCATTCATCACAATCCTCCGCACGCGCTTCCGGGCCCGCGATGGGCTTGAGCACAACCCGCCGCATCAAGTCGAAGCCGCGCTTTCCTTCACACCTTAGAGGATTCTCAGTGCGATTTCGTTCTATGGCTGGTCCGCTTCTAAGATTTTAGGCACGAGTCCGTTACGGCGTGCACCGAGCGTACCGAACGGCCAAAAATACTGGCGCAACAGTCGCTCGGTGTGAATGCCGCTCGCGAGGCGGCAGTGGGGCGGGAACGTCCCGAAAAGCGCGCTTCCTGAAGCGAGAGGGAGCGCGCTTTCTTTTGGTATGGGGCTGCTGGCCTGTCAGGAACTGGCCGCTCTTCGAGTCAGGCTGAGGGCGACGATGCCGATGAGGACAAGTGCCGCGCCGGCGACCTGTAACGGCGTCATCAACTCATCGAGTCCGACGTAGCCGAGAAAGATCGCAGTGACCGGTCCGAGAGCGCCGATGATCGCCACCTTGTTGGCGCCGATGCGGCGCAACGCCTCCGCGATGAGGAAGCCCGGGATCACGGTGCTCCCCAACGCCATGGCGATGGACAATCCGTAGACCTCGATGGGCAGGTCGAGCGCCGAAAGCGGGCGGAGCAGAAAGAATTGCACGATGCAGGCGGCGCTCGCCACCGTCATGGCATAAGCGGTGAACCGCACCGAGCCCACACGCGAGATCACCTCAGTGCCCGCGACAAGATAAATCGCATAACACGTGGCGCTGGCAAATACCAGGGATGCACCGAGCCACAGATTGACCTGCTCTCCGCCGGCCGCGTGCCAGAATACCAGCACCAGACCGAGGTAAGTGAGCAGCAACGACGCGATTTCCCGTTTTGTGGGGCGTCTGCCGAGAAACAACGCGGAAAGCAGCACGACCACCGTGGGATAAATGAACTGCAGCAGCCGCCCAAGGCCGGCGGTAATGTACTGCAGGCCCAGAAAATCCAGAAAACTCGCGACGTAATAGCTCAGCAGGCCCAGCCCCACGATAGCGGCGATGTCACGCCGTTCGAGCGGGTGCTGCGCGGCTGCGCCCCGCGACCATAAGGCGGTCGCCACGAAAAACGGCACCGAGAACAGCATGCGCAATGCGAGCAGCGTGACCGGATCGACGACGTACGCGTAGGCGAGCTTGATGATGATCGGCCGCAGCGAAAAGCAGACGACTCCGGCGATTGCGAAGAGGAGCCCGACGGCAAGATAGCCGGACGACTTTGCGTCCGGCTTCACCGGCGCCGGCCGCCGCCCAGCAGCGAGCCGAGGACACCCCGTATGATCTGACGGCCCACTTCAGAGCCGATCGCCCGCGCCGCGCTTTGTGTCGCAGCCTCGACGGCGCCCGCGCGCCTGCCGCCCCGGGGGCCCGTGGACCCGCCCAGTATCGAACCGAGCGCACCGAGAATGCCACCGCTTTCGGCAGATTTCTGGCCGCCGCCCGTCCCGACGGCTTTGCCCGCGGCGGCAGTCTCGGCGACACGCTGGTTCAATTTTTCGTATGCGGATTCGCGGTCCTCGACCTTGTCGTACACGCCGGCAACCGGGGATGCATCGATCAGCGCTTGCCGCTCCTGCGCGGTAATGGGGCCCACCCGCGTGCCTGGCGGCACGATGTAGGTCCGTTCCACGACCGTGGGCCGGCCCTTCTCGTCGAGCAGCGAAACCAGCGCCTCGCCCACGCCAAGTTCGGTGATTGCCGCTTCCACGTCGAGCTTGGGATTCGAGCGTAGCGTCGTTGCGGCCGACTTGACGGCCTTCTGGTCGCGCGGCGTGAACGCCCGCAGGGCATGTTGCACGCGGTTGCCGAGCTGACCCAGCACGGTATCCGGAACATCGAGCGGGTTCTGGGTCACGAAATAGACACCCACGCCCTTCGAACGGATGAGGCGCACCACCTGTTCGATCTTTTCGAGCAATGCGGGCGGTGCGTCATCGAACAGCAGATGCGCCTCATCGAAGAAAAACACGAGTTTCGGCTTGTCGGGGTCGCCTACTTCGGGCAATTGTTCGAAGAGTTCTGCCAGCAGCCACAGCAGAAATGTCGCGTAGAGCTTGGGCGCCGTCATGAGCTTTTCGGCAGCGAGTATGTTGATGACGCCGCAGCCCTTGTCGTCGGTTTGCATGAGGTCCGCGATATTGAGCGCCGGCTCGGCAAAGAACTTCCCGGCGCCCTGATGCTCGAGGGCGAGCAGGCCGCGCTGTATCGCGCCCACCGAAGCCGCGGAAATATTGCCGTACTGCGTGGTGTAGTTGCGCGCGTTGTCGCCGACGTGCTGCAGCATGGCGCGCAGGTCCTTGAGATCCAGCAGCAGAAGGCCGTTATCGTCGGCGATCCTGAAGGCGAGCGTCAGCACCCCGGCCTGGGTGTCGTTGAGATTCAGCATCCGCGCGAGCAGCAGCGGCCCCATCTCGGAAATCGTTGCCCGCACCGGATGGCCCAGTAGGCCATAGGTGTCCCAAAATACGACGGGACAGGCGTCGAAGCTGAAGTTCTTCAGCTTGAGCAGGTCGATGCGCTCCTTGATCTTGCCCTTCGCTTCGCCTTTCTGAGAAAGACCCGCGAGATCGCCTTTCACGTCCGCCATGAATACCGGAACGCCGAGTCGGCTCAGGCCCTCTGCGATTCGCTGGAGCGTAACGGTCTTGCCGGTGCCGGTTGCACCGGCGATGAGGCCATGACGGTTCGCCATCGCGGGCAGAAGATGAATTTCGCGCTTGGATTTTGCGACGAGTATCGGATCCGGCATGGCGGTCTTCGTGTGGTGGTGTGGTAAGATTTCAAGTCATTTTAGCGGGTTATTCGCAGTCGAGAACAGCGTATGGCGGGCCACTCGAAATGGGCCAACATCCAGCACCGCAAGAACCGGCAGGATGCAAAACGCGGCAAGGTGTTCACGCGCCTCATCAAGGAAATCACGGTGGCGGCACGGCTCGGCGGTGGTGATCCCGCGACGAATCCGCGCCTTCGGCTCGCGGTCGATAAGGCCTACGACCACAACATGCCGAAGGAAAACGTCGAGCGGGCAATCAAGCGCGGCAGCGGCGGTCTCGAAGGCGTCAATTACGAGGAAGTCCGTTACGAAGGCTACGGCATCGGCGGCGCGGCCGTGATGGTGGACTGCCTGACCGACAATAAGCATCGCACAGTGGCCGATGTCCGGCATGCCTTCACCAAGCATGGCGGCAATCTCGGCACCGACGGCTCGGTCGCGTTTCTGTTCCGGCATTGCGGCCAGATGGTGTTCGCACCCGGCACCAGCGAGGAAAAACTGATGGAGACGGCGATCGATGCCGGCGCTGACGATGTCGTGAGCAACGACGACGGCAGCATCGAGGTCATCACCGACCCTCACCATTTCTCCGAGGTGAAGAAGACGCTGGAGAAGGCGGGATTGAAACCGGACCTCTCCGAAGTGACGATGAAGCCCACGGCTGAGAACGTGCTGACCGGCGACGATGCCGCCCGCATGCAGCGCCTGCTCGATGCGCTGGAAGGACTCGACGACGTGCAGGACGTGTATACGAACGCGATTATCGACCAGGCGGCATGAGCGCCGCGACCGGGGGAGGGCAGCGGCCATTCGAATTCTCGGCATAGATCCGGGCTTGCGGGTGACCGGCTTCGGGGTACTCGACAAGGCCGGACAGAAGCTCGCCTATGTCACGAGTGGCTGCATCCGGGTGCCGAGCGGCGAATTGAGCATCCGCCTCAAAACCATACTCGACGGTCTCGCTGAAGTCATCGCGAGCTGCCAGCCGGAGCAAGTGGCGCTCGAAAAAGTCTTCGTCAACGTCAATCCGCAATCCACACTGCTGCTGGGCCAGGCGCGCGGCACCGCGATCTGCGCCGCGGTGCTGCACCGGCTGCCGATTTCCGAGTACACCGCGCTTCAGGTGAAGCAGGCGGTGGTCGGCAACGGTCACGCCGGAAAAGAACAGGTGCAGGAAATGGTGAAGCGCCTGCTCAAGCTCGAAGGCAAACCCGGTCCCGATGCTGCCGATGCGCTCGCGTGCGCAATCTGCCACGCGCACGGCGGGCAGGGCCTCGGGCGGCTTGCGACCGCGGGCTATCGCGTGCGGCGCGGGAGGCTGGTTTGATCGGCAGGTTGAGCGGGCGGCTGCTCGCAAAACACCCACCGCAAATCGTCATCGACGTGCAAGGCGTCGGTTACGAGCTCGACGTGCCCATGAGCACGCTCTATCAGCTTCCGGCGACAGGGGCTGAGGTTACGCTCCTCACCCACTTGATGGTGCGCGAGGATGCCCACCAGCTCTATGGTTTCGCGACTGAAGCCGAGCGTGCGGCATTCCGGCAACTGCTCCGGATTTCGGGCGTGGGCGCGCGCACCGCACTTGCGGTGCTGTCCGGCATGAGCGTTGCGGACTTGCAGCAGGCGGTGAGCGCGCAGGATAGCGGCCGGCTCACGAAAATTCCCGGTATCGGAAAGAAGACCGCCGAACGCTTGATGCTCGAACTGCGCGACAAGCTGGCGCTGGCGGGCGTTACGGCGCCCATCGCGGGCGCCGCCGATGCGGGGAGCGACGTCGTCAATGCGCTGCTTGCGCTCGGCTATAATGAGCGCGAAGCGGCGTGGGCGATCAAGCAACTGGCGGCGGATACCAACGTGACGGACGGCATCCGGCAAGCATTGAAGCTTCTTTCCAGATCATGATAGAGACCGACCGCCTCATCTCCGCGGCGCCGGCTTCGCCGCAGGAGGAAGCCTTCGAGCGCGCGCTCAGACCCAAGGCGCTCGACGAGTACATCGGCCAGGAGAAGATACGCGGCCAGCTTTCCATCTTCATCGAAGCCGCGCGCCGGCGCCGCGAGGCGCTCGATCACGTGCTGCTGTTCGGCCCGCCCGGGCTCGGAAAGACGACCCTTGCGCACATCGTCGCACGCGAGATGGGCGTAAACCTCCGGCACACGTCCGGCCCGGTGCTCGAGCGCGCGGGCGATCTCGCGGCGATCCTGACCAACCTCGAGCCGAACGATGTGCTTTTCATCGACGAAATCCACCGCCTGTCTCCGGTGGTCGAGGAGATTCTCTATCCCGCACTCGAGGATTTCCAGATCGATATCATGATCGGCGAAGGTCCGGCGGCGCGCTCGGTGAAGCTCGATCTTCCGCCCTTTACGCTGGTCGGCGCCACCACGCGCGCCGGCATGCTGACCAATCCGCTGCGCGACCGCTTCGGTATCGTCGCCCGGCTCGAGTTCTATTCGACCGACGAGCTGACGCGCATCGTGCAGCGCTCGGCGACGCTGCTCGGCGTGGAAGTGAGCGCGGATGGCGCGCGCGAGATCGCGGGCCGCTCGCGCGGCACCCCGCGCGTATCGAACCGGCTGCTGCGTCGAGTGCGCGACTATGCCGAAGTGAAAGCCGAAGGTAAGGTCACGCTCGAGGTTGCGGCGGCGGGATTGAAGATGCTCGATGTCGATCCGCTCGGATTCGATGTCATGGATCGCAAGCTGCTGCTCGCCGTGATCGAAAAATTCAGCGGCGGCCCGGTCGGACTCGACAATCTCGCGGCGGCGATCGGCGAAGAGCGCGATACCATTGAAGACGTGCTCGAGCCGTATCTCATCCAGCAGGGGTATCTGCAGCGCACGCCGCGCGGGCGCATGGCCACGGTGACCGCCTATCGGCACTTCGGGCTGGTTCAGCCGCACGCGGCCGGAACGCCGAACCTGTGGGATGACTCGATGCGCACCGAGCCTTGAACGGAACGATGAATTTTTCGGAACCGGCAACGTCCCGTGCCCCCGCCGCCGCTGCGCCATTCTCGTGGCCGATTCGCGTCTATTTCGAAGATACCGACAGCGGCGGCATCGTTTACTACGCCAACTATCTCAAGTTTCTCGAGCGCGCGCGCACCGAGTGGCTGCGCGCGCTCGGCTTCACGCAGCGCGCTCTCGCCGCGCGCGAAGGCATCATCTTCGTCGTCCGGTCGCTCTCGATCGAATACATGAAACCGTCGCGTATTGACGACAGTTTGCAGGTGACAGTCGAACCCGTTAAGGTTGGGGCCGGGCAAATCATCGTCGCACAGGAGGTGCGACGCGAAGCGGAGGTGCTCGTCGGCGCCGAAGTGCGGCTCGCCTGCGTCAACGCGGCGACACTCAAGCCCGTTAGAATTCCGCAGGCCGTCATCATAAGAACAGGAACGATATCGTGACTTCCACCGTTACCCACGACATGTCGGTGTTGAGCCTGCTCGCCAACGCGAGCGTGCTGGTGCAGCTCGTGATGGTGCTGCTGCTGCTGGCCTCGCTCTTCTCCTGGTATTACATCTTCATCAAGGTTTTCGTGCTGAAACGCGCGGACCAGCTCGCCGCCGATTTCGAGAAGGAATTCTGGAGCGGAGCGGACCTGAACGAGCTCTATCAACGGGCGGTGAATACGCGCAAGAGCGCCGGCAGCCTCGAGCGCATCTTCGAGGCCGGTTTCCGCGAGTTTGCGAAGCTGCGCAAGCAGGCCGGCATGGACCTGGTCGTTGTCATGGACGGCACGCGGCGCGCCATGCGGGCGACGCTGCAGCGGGAGATGGACCGGCTCGACTCGCATCTGTCGTTTCTCGCCTCGGTCGGGTCGGTGAGCCCGTACGTGGGATTGTTCGGCACCGTGTGGGGCATCATGAATGCGTTTCGCGGCCTTGCGAACGTTGCACAGGCGACACTGGGACACGTCGCGCCCGGCATTGCCGAGGCCCTGATTGCAACCGCGATGGGTCTATTCGCCGCGATTCCGGCGGTGATCGCCTACAACCGCTTCGCCGGAGACGTCGACCGGCTGGGGACGCGTTTCGAATCGTTCATGGAGGAATTTTCGAACATCCTCCAGCGGCAGGTGCACTGAGGTCCGAAAAGTGGCCATCGCGAAGCGCAGCAGCCGGCGGCTCATGAACCAGATCAACGTCGTGCCCTATATCGACGTCATGCTGGTGCTGCTGGTGATCTTCATGGTCACCGCGCCTTTCATCACACCGGGCCAGGTCGAGCTGCCGAGCATCGACAAAGCGTCGACGCCGCCGGTCCAGCCGCTCGAGGTGTCCATACGTGTTGACGGCTCACTGTGGCTGCGTGATCGGGCCAAGGGGACGGCCGATCGCCGCGTCACGCGCGATGAACTGGTGCAGGCGATCCGCGAGAAGCAGGCGCAGAATCGGGACCAGGCCGTTGTTATCGCATCCGACCGGGAAGTGCGCTACGCGGCGGTGCTGGAAGTGATGGACATGCTGCAGCAGAACCAGGTGGGTAAGGTGGGGCTGCTCGTAAAACCGCGCAAGTGAGCGTCGACGACGTCAGCAAGCGGGAACGAACGATCTCCGGCGCGCTCGCGCTCGCGATGCATGTATTGTTCATCGTGCTGCTGGTCGTCGGAATTTCGTGGCAGCCCAAACGCACTGCCGCGCCCATTGCGGTGGAGTTGTGGAGCGAACTGCCACCCGCGCCGCGTCCGAAACCTGAGCCGCCACCGCCGGCACCCGAA
>DATFGD010000154.1:0-2906 GCA_035249725.1 Burkholderiales bacterium | reverse complement strand
TGATCTGCCAATTCCAGGGAGAGCAGCGGACATTGCTGCATTATTCTGCTGATCTGCCAATTCCAGGGAGAGCAGCGGACATTGCTGCATTATTCTGCGGTGCTGAATGAGCTGCGCTTCAGCCGCGATCCGGTGGCGCTGGACGTGCTCTCGATCAAAGAGCTCGCGCGGCAGCGAAGCGCGGCGCAGATGAACGCGACGAGCGCGAATTCGATTCTCTACGACAATGCGGAGTTGCTCGAACTGGGCGTGGCCGAGCTTGACCGCATCAACGTGGAGCGGGTGAAGTTATAATACCGCGACCAGTGCCCGAGGCGTTGCGCCGAATGGCGCGCGGCCCGGTTGTCGTTCAGGTGGTGATGCATGTTACCGCGGTTTAGACCGTTAGTAACCCGCAACTGAACGCTTGACCCACAGCCCGTTTCCACTGGAGGGCGTGCCGGCACTGATCGCGTAAATCGGAGTCATTCTCGATGATCGCAGCGCACTACACATCAGGGGATAGGCATTGTGAGCCGTACGCATCGGTACGGTACTGACCTTCGAGGTTCACTGAGGCGCTTCCGCAAATACCCTGAGAAGCAGGCTGCGGTTGACCGTGCTGCGGGATTTTGTGAGCCTTATGGAAGGCAAGCTCTACTGTGCAAATCAAAAAAGCAGTCATTACCGCCGCGGGAAGGAACCAACGCACGTTGCCGTTGCAAACACTCGTTGATCGCGACGGCGCGCAAAAAACGGCGCTCGCGATCATTCTGGAGGAAGTGTGCGGCGCCGGCATCGACGAGGTGTGCATCGTCATCTCGCCGGGGGACCAGGCGGCCTACATGGCCGCGGCAGGAGCGCACGCGAGCCGCGTGAAGTTCGTCGAGCAAACGGAGCCCCTCGGGTACGGACATGCCATCCATTCCGCGCGCGAATTCGTTTCACGCGATCCGTTTTTGCTGCTCGTGGGCGATCACCTTTACCTGAGCCACGGGCCGAAGAGTTGCGTGCAGCAGTTGATGGAAGTGGCGGCAGGGGAAGCGTGCGCAGTCTCAGCGGTGCAGGCGACGCATGAGGGCAAATTGCCTTACTACGGGACGGTGGGCGGGCGGCTCGTTTCGCCCAAGCAGCGTCTTTATGAAATCGAAGACGTGGTGGAGAAGCCAACGCCGACCGAGGCCGAGCAGCGATTGATCGTGCCGGGCTTGCGCGCCGGACATTATCTCTGTTTTTTCGGGATGCACGTGCTTACGCCAACCGTCATGGAGGTGTTGGATGAATTGTTGAACAGTCCGAAGCGCGGCGGCGCGCTGGGGACAGCGCGCCCCACCGGTGTGCACCTTTCGGCGGCGCTCGCGCGCCTGGCGGACCGCGAACGCTATCTGGCGTGCGAATTGAACGGACGCAGGTTCGACATCGGCGTGAAGTACGGCTTGTTGATTGCGCAACTGGCGCTGGCGCTGGGGGGCAAAGACCGCGACGAAGTGCTTTCGGGGCTGGTGGAACTGCTGGCCGTAAAAGGACCTGCGCTCTAACGCGCGAGCGCGCATGACAACGCAACTGACGGACATCATCACCGCGAGCGACCCGCAGTTGCGGAACCAATCGATCGAAGCCTTTTGTCGCGCGGCTTCTGCGAAGCAATTGCTGGAGCAGTGCGAGGCGCTCGATGCCTTCCGCCGAGACTGTCCGAATCTTTACGAGCGGGTCCGCGCTCTTTTTTTCCTCTACGCGATCCATCGTTTTTACTTGCCGCTCAAGCGTGATATTGTGGCGGCTGGTTTGTTGCCGTTTCGCGGCTACGAGCACTTGCTGCAGCGCCGCTTTGAGGAAGCAATCGATATTTTCCTGGAAGCGCAGGCTGGCGGCGCGAGCCAGGCGATCAGCAGCGCGCTCGCCACCGCTTACCACCGCCTCGCGTTTCAAACCCTGGCTGACCAGGTGCGTCGCAGCGTGCGCTCGGTGCGCGGCAACCAGTGGATGTTCCGAATGGGTCACTACTCCGACCAGCCTTTGCGCATCCGGCCTGAGCTGTTACAGCGGGAGGGCGACGCTTATCCGGTAATCCGCGAGTTGACGCCCGTGCGCATGGACCTGACGCATAGCGCATGGAGCGACATCTTTTTCCTGGGTATGGATTACCCGGAAGGCGCTCGCGTGCTGAATGTCTCCATCGATCTCGCCGTGCGCGGGCGGGACAAGTCGCCCCGGCCCCCCGTGGAAGCCTATTTGCGCGTCATCGAAGAGCCCGTGCTTCGATTGACGAGCGTGGACCTGGGCGCCACAGCCGACATCCGCAATCTCGAGGAAGTATTCGACTTTGCGAAGGATTACCTGGGTCTATTGAAGGCCGCGGTGATCGCGTCTGGAATTGTCCCGCCGGGGATCGAAGGATCGGGCCATGAACTTTCGGATTTGCTCGCGCGAATGGCCGGGCCGGGGCGGGGGATCGAAATTGTTTCGAGTGTCAACAATATCCCCAAGGGTTCACGCCTCGCCGTTTCGACCAACCTGCTCGCGGCACTCATCTCGGCCTGCATGCGGGCGACGGGCCAGGCGTCGTCGCTCACCGGCCCACTGCAAGAGCACGAACGGCGATTGGTGCTGGCGCGGGCGATTCTTGGCGAGTGGCTCGGCGGCTCCGGCGGAGGGTGGCAGGACTCGGGCGGCGTTTGGCCCGGCATCAAATTGATTGAAGGCGTGCTTGCTCAAGACGGCGATCCGGAATTCGGCGTGAGCCGCGGACGGTTGATGCCACGGCATCACATCCTAGGCGAGGACGAGGTGGCGCACGGCGTTCGCGAAGGTTTGCAGGAAAGCCTGGTGCTCGTCCACGGGGGCATGGCGCAAAACGTCGGGCCGATTGTCGAAATGGTGACTGAGAAATATCTGTTGCGCAGCGAAGCAGAGTGGCAGGGGCGGCA
>DATFGD010000153.1:0-2664 GCA_035249725.1 Burkholderiales bacterium | reverse complement strand
GCACAGAAAAATCACAGTCATCGGCGCCGGTATTGTCGGCATCGCGACGGCCTGCTACCTCCGCCGCGATGGTCACGACGTCACCGTCGTTGACATGCGCCCGCCCGGCGAATACTGCTCGTTCGGCAATGCGGGAATACTGAGTCCCGGTTCATGCGTGCCGCTTGCAACACCAGGCGTGCTATGGAACGTTACCGGCTATCTCGCCGATCCGATGGGACCGCTCACCGTGCGGTGGTCGTACCTGCCGAGCGCGGTGCCGTGGCTGCTACGTTTCATCGCTGCGTCACAAGCTGACAGAGTAGAGCGAATCGCCGATGCGTTGCGTTCGCTCCTCAAACAGACTTTCGATGCGTATCAACCGCTGGTGCAGCACGCGGGAGCGAGCGATCTCATTCGCCGCACCGGGTACATCGTCGTCTATCGAACGCGCAAGGCGTATGCAAGCGACGCAACTGCGTGGCGGCTCAGGCGCGAGCGCGGCGTTGTCATTGAAGAACTGGGTCCGGAAGAAATCCGGCGTCGCGTGCCGCAGCTTGCCGGCGATTACGAAGTCGGACTCTTTCTCCCCGAGCAGGGTTACTGCACGAACCCCGAGCGGCTCACGAAGTCGCTTGCTGCCCAGTTCGAGCGGGACGGCGGCAAAGTGCTGCAGCGACAAGTTCTCGATTTGGAGATCGGCAGCGCGGGGCCACGCGCGCTTGTGACCGATGCGGGGCGTGTGCCGGTCGAAACCTTGGTGATCTGCGCTGGCGCCCACTCCAATGAATTCAGCGCGAAGCTCGGAGACTCCGTACCGCTGGAAGCCGAGCGCGGGTATCACGTGACCTATTCCGATCCGCGCGTGGAACTGTCGATGCCGGTTTTCATGCCGGAATACAAATTCTTCATCACACCGATGGAGATGGGCCTGCGCATCGCGGGACAGAGCGAGTTCGCGGGGGTTGATGCCGAGCCCAATTATGGGCGCGCGGACATCCTGGCGAAGCATATGCAGCGCATCCTCCCCGACGTCAGCGCGGCGGACACCACCCAGTGGATGGGCCGGCGTCCCTCGATGCCGGACTCAATGCCGGTGATCGGGCGCGCGACGAAGTTCCCCAACGTCTATTACGCCTTTGGTCACGGCCACGTCGGCTTGTGCGGCGGCGCGCCGACCGGGCGCATCATCGCCGATCTTGTTTCCGGACGGCCACCTGCGATCGACGTTGCGCCGTTTTCCGTCGCACGGTTTTCGTGACGTGTGAGAAAAGTCACTCCCGGCGCTAGAACGCCCGCCAACTACCGCGCGTAACCGCTGTTTTGGCATGGAAGCTGCATCACACAGGGCGTAATCGATGGGAGAGAAACCATGGTTGTCTATCTGGACGAGTACAGAAAAACACGCTTGATTGGCGATCGTCATCCCGAAACGCCGGATGGCACCGACCGGGCTGCTACGGCACTCGTTTCGAACGTATTTCAGTTTCGGCACCCGTGCAAAATGCACACTGGCCCCGGGAGGGCCGGCTTGGTGCAAGCCGATATAGAGGAAGATCTGGACCGGATCTATGCGCTCGCCTCTCAGTCCTGATAGAGGCTCCGTTCCGGGGCGCCGCCCTGAAGCGGAACTGACGCGCTACGTCAGAAATGGGCGCAGTTCGTATGACGGTGCAAGGCTCAACAGGGAAATTCAGCGCGCCCCCGAAGCGGCCCTGATTTTGACGACGTTTTCGCGCGAGCGAGTGCTCGGGGCGCCCGTGGGCTTCGCCTGATACATGGCGGCATCGGCATTTCGCAGCAGCGTGGCGTAGTCCCTGCCATCCTCCGGGTAAACCGCGACGCCTATACTGCAGCTCACAGCGAGTTTCCGGTTTCCGAAGCGGACGGGACGCGAAACGTTCTCGACCACTCTGTCGACAATGGCCAATACGGTGTCGCGATCCGACTGTATCGGCAATACCATCACGAATTCGTCCCCACCCATGCGCGCCACGATGTCGCCTTCCCGCGTGCAGGAGGCAATCCGGGTGCTGACCTCCATCAGCAGCCGGTCGCCGGCGCTGTGTCCGAAGGTGTCGTTCACCGTTTTGAAGTTGTCGAGATCGACAAAGACGACCGCTACCGTGGTCTTCTCCCGGTGCGCCCGGGCCAGTTCCTGTTTCATGTGTTCGTACAGCAGCCGGCGGTTGGCAAGACCCGTGAGTGCGTCATGGTAGGCGAGCCTGCACAGTCTTTCTTCCCGCGCCTGATGGTCGAGCGCAAATGACAGATCGCCCGCCATTTCGGCCAGCACTTTTCTTTCCTCGGCGCGAAAGCAGTTCGGTTCGCTTGCATAGATCTTGAATACGGCTGCGACCCGGTGTCCGGCGATGAGCGGCAGTGCGATCATCGAACGATAGCCGCGCGTCAGCGCGTCGTCCTTGAGGAGGAAATGCTTCTCCTCGAGGATATCGTTGACTACAACGCTCCCAAACCGCTTGAACACGTCCCCCTTGCCGCGGCAATCTTCCTGGTTCACGCGCACAGCGAGCCGTGCCACTTTTTCGAGATAGCCCGCGTCGTGTCCGCTGGATGCGATCGGTTTGAGCGCGGACGCTTCCGGCGTCACCAGGCCCATCCAGGCGAGCCTGAAACCGCCTTGGTCCGCTGCGATTCGGCATGCAGCTTCGAAGAGTTTCTGCC
>DATFGD010000152.1:0-2879 GCA_035249725.1 Burkholderiales bacterium | reverse complement strand
GCTGATAGATGTTTCCGGCCAGTATGGCTTCCACATCGTCGGGCGGGCGGTCGACGTCCGCGAGCTCGATCGCGGGACCGATGCCCGCAATCGCCGCTGCCGCAGCGGTGCGATCCACGCCGCCTTCAAGATCGGAACCGAGATACACGGCGATTTCCGGCTCGGCAGCGGGCTTGATCCAGCCGGTAAGCGACACCGCTGCGTCCGATGCAACCAGTGCGCGGTCGGTGAGAAATCCCACGAGCGGGCTCTCGAGCCCGAGCCGTGCCATTGCCGCCGGCGCCCCGAAGCCCACCTTCCAGCCGAGGCTTTTCTGTCCCGCATCGAGCTTTTTACGGCGCAGCGCGAGTTGTGACTTCATCCCGCGCGCGACGCGGACGTCTGCGATCGTACTCATCTAGTATGTGCGGCCGCCTTCGATCGATTCGTAGCCTGCGGCTTCCAGCGAACCTGCGCCGCTCCAGCCCCACACCAGCACGACGTCCGCGTCGGACGTATTCTTGAATCCGTGCCAGTGCCCGCGCGGCGTGAACACCACGTCGCCTTCCCCGGAAGGCTTTTCGCCTTCGTCGGTGTACATCACGCCCTGTCCTTTGACGACGATCCAGAATTCGTCGCAGTTGAAATGGCGATGGCGGTCGTGTTGGGCCCCCGGCGGCAGCACCGTCCAGCCCACCAGTAACTTGTCCGAATGAGCGGTTTTCTGGTCGATCAGGAATTGGACCTGCATGTTGACCCAGCCGTCCTTCTCCTGGAGTCCGCCGACTTTCGGCACATCCTTCAGATTCGTGCGAAACGGCTTGAGCACGGTGTTCGAATCCGGTTTCATTTCGACAGTCCTCCAAGACGGCGGTAGACCTCGTGGGCGATCACAAAATCGTGGTGGTCGAGTCCCAGGCCGCGACAGGCATTCATCATTTCGTTCGCCGCCGCAGCGAGCGGCGTCGCAGCGCCGGACTTGCGCGCAAGTTCGAGCACCAGCGTCATGTCCTTCTGTTGCAGCGTCACATCGGCAAGCGGCGCTTTGGGCATGTTGCCTTCGAGTATGAACGGGCCGCGGTAGCCCAGCACCGGCGAGGCCGCCACGCTGTTCAGCATGGCGTCCACTGCCACGTCGCGCGCGATACCGCCTTTCTCGGCGAGCGCAATCCCTTCGCCGAAAGCGATGACCTCGACCATGAGGACCAGATTGATCGCAAGCTTCATCTGCACGGCGAGCCCGCTTCCGCCGATGTAACTTGCTTTGGCCCCGATGTCGAGCAGCACCGGTTTCACCCGTTCGAATGCGGTGCGGTCGCCGCCCACCATGATCGACGCCTTGCCCTGCGCCAGTGTGACGGGGCTGCCCGATATCGGCGCATCGAGCATCGTGCGTCGCGCTTTTGCAAATTCGGACGAGACGGCGCGACTCGCATCCGGCGAAATCGTGCTCATGTCGAGATAGATGCCGTCAGGCGCGAGCCCGGCGAGGATGCCCTGTTCGCCGAGCGCTACCCAGCGCACTGCGGCGGCGTCCGTAACGATGGAGAAGACGACTTCCGAGCGGCTGGCCACTTCGCGCGGATTTTCGGCCCAGCACATGCCGCGTTCAAGCAGGGGTTCAGCTCTTGCACGAGTACGGTTCCACCCGGTCACCGTATGGCCGGCGGCGATCAAACGTGGGACGATGCCTTGTCCCATGGCGCCGAGGCCGATGAAGCCGATGTTCATGCAATGGCTCCTGCAGTTGCAATCGAGGGAGGGATTTTAACCGGCCGGCCGCTTCAGCGCGGAAGGTCGTTTACGGCACGTCCGCGGCGAACTCGCCATCCGGATCAAGACTCGCCAGCGCATCGTGCTCGCGCGCCGTCATGGAAGGCGTCGTGATGGCTCGTGTCGCGTCGAAAGTAAAACCGGTGCGCGTCACGACTTCTTCGCACGTGACGTCGGGATTCCACGATTCAAGCGCAAGGCGGCCGCCTCTGCGTTGAAACACGGCAAGGGGCGTGACCAGCGTAGCCAGATTGCCTGCGGCGGTAACGAAATCGAGTTTTTCCACGAGCGTTCGCGGCGTATGCTCGGTGCGCCACGTTGCAACGCGCTTTGCGGTCGGCATCATCACTGCCGCACCGCCGCCGCCCGGCAACCGCACCTTCGGGCTGTGCCACGGTCCGATCGTGGAGACGTTGGTGCGGCCTTCGGCGTCGATCTGCGCGCAACCGAGAAAGACGAGATCGATGCCGCCGCGGGCGCAAAGATCGTAGAAATCCTCGTTTGCGAAGATCGCGGGCGAGCCGGTCACCAGCGCCGGATCGCTGCTCGAATGCGGGATGGTATCCGGCTGCGGCTCCACGCCGCCCGCTACGTTGATGTAAGTGTAGTGAAAGTCATAAGCGCGCCTGGCGAGCAGGCAGGCGAGCATGGGCAGCGTTGAATTGACGCCGCTGAAGGCCACTTCGCCGGGCCGGATCTGACGCGCAAGATTGACCACGATATACGAGAACGCTGTCCAGTCTGCGCGCATGCGTAAGTGTCGCAGGCTATGCGAGTGCGGTGCCGCGCTGCACTTCGGGAGCCGCCGCAAGATGCGATTCAAGCACACCGGCCGCATCTTCCATATAGCGCTCGACTGCGGCGTAGTCGATGCCGTAGCGTGCGTGCATGGACCCGGGCCACGCGCCGCCCGGCACGATGGCCGCTGCCTCGACCATGAAACCGGGTACGAGCGTGAGTTCAGCTTGCTGCGCGAGCGTTGCCGTTGGCACCAGCCGCTCGGCCGTGACGAGCACGCGCTTTGCGGCGCGCGTGAGCGGATGATCCCAAAACGGTGAACCGAGCACGCGGGCATTGCCGTGCTCGTCGACTTCGTGGGCATGGATCACCGCCACATCGGGCTGGAT
>DATFGD010000151.1:0-2055 GCA_035249725.1 Burkholderiales bacterium | reverse complement strand
GTCATTCCTTCGTTTCCCGCGAAAAATCTGCAGGAACTCGTGAAGATCGCGCGCGCCCGGCCGGGTGAGGTGCTCTACGCCTCCGCCGGCGCCGGCAGCGCAATGCATCTCGCGGGCGCGCTTTTCGCATTGGTGACCAAGACGCAGCTTACCCACGTTCCGTACAAGGGGGGCGGTGCGACGACCGCCGCCGTGATGGGCGGGGAAGCGACCACCGCCTTCAACACGCTCGAGACCGTGCTCTCGCTTATACGGGCGAAGCGGCTGCGGCCGCTCGCCGTGTCGACGCGCGAGCGGGCGACGGCCCTGCCCGACGTGCCGACCGCAATCGAAGCCGGATTCAAAGACTACGAAGCGATCGGGTGGTTCGGTCTCATGGCGCCGGCCGGCACGCCGTCCGCAATCGTCGAGCAGTTGAGCGCCGAAGTCTCAAAAGCGATGAAGTCGGCGACGATCCGCGAGCGCACGCTCGAACAAGGCGCAACGCCGGTTGGCAGCACGCCGGCCGAATTCGAGCGCTTCGTGCGAGACGAAGTGGCCAAATGGACGCGCATCATCCGCGAGGCCGGCATCAAGCTCGACTGATACAGCAATGGGACAGTCGATCGAGAAGCTGGCGCATTTCGTCGCCGAGACAAAGTGGGAAGACATACCCACGTCCGTACAACAGCATGCGAAGCTGGTATTTCTCGACACGCTGGGCGTGATTCTTGCCGGCTCGGTGCGGCCCGAAGTACAAAGCCTGCGCGAGCGCCTCGCCGCTACGGCCGGCTCGGGGGCGACCGTCCTCGCGCGCGGCTGGCCCAGCCAGGAACCGCGCACCGCCGCGCTGCTGAACGGCATCGCTGGCCGCGCGATCGAGTTGTGCGAGGGATTGCGCCTGATCACGGGCCAGCCGGCGATGCAGACGCTTCCCGGCATACTCGCGGTGGGCGAACAGGCGGAGCGCAATGGTCGCGAGTTGCTGACTGCGCTGGTCGTCGGCTACGAGGTCGCGGGGCGTCTCTCGACCGCTTTCACGCCGCGCCCGCTCGCGCATCAGAACGGCCAGGTCGGGCTGCTCGCTGCTGCCGCAGCCGGCGCCCGCATGCGCGGCTTCGACGCTGCTGGCGTGAGCCTCGCAATGCGTATCGCAACGACGCTGGTGTTGACGCCGGGCTACACCAATGCGGTGGCCGGCGCGACCACGCTCAACGTTGCGGGCGGCATGAGCGGATTCGCGTGCGCGCTCGCGCCCGAACTCGCGCTCGCAGGGTTCGAGGCGCAGGACGATGCCATTGAAGAGTCGCTCGGCAATCTGGTGGGAGACGGCTTCAAACCCGCAATACTCCTCGGAGAACTCGGCACGCGCTGGGAAATCACGCGCAATTATTTCCGCCTGTACGCGTGCTGCAATCCGATCCATCCCGCACTCGACTGCCTGCACGAAGTCCTGAAGCAACTGCGGCCGCGCGCCGGAGACATCGAACGCATCGATATCGCCACTTATCGTTTCGCTTCGGTCATGCGCAATCCCGCCCCGCACAACTATTTCGCCTCCAAATATTCGCTGCCGCACGCCGCAGCGACGATGGTGGTGCGGGGGAATGCGGGTTATCGTGCGCTTGATGATTCCGCGTTAAATGATCCGCTCATCGCTGCGTTGCGCCCGCGCGTGCACGTGGCGGAAGACCCGGCGATGAGTGCGGTCGCGCCGCGCCTGCGGCCCGCGCGCGTCACGGTCACGCTGAAAGACGGCCGGACAGCCACGCATGCCGTCGAAAGCCACCGCGGCGATTTTCATCAGCCGTTCGAAGCGGCCGAACTGCGGGAGAAATTCCGCGATCTTGCGGGTGAAGTGCTCACGTCCGATGGAATCGCGTGCGCCGAGACGATGGTGGACCACTGCGAGGAATGGGCTAGCGTCGGCGAACTTCCTCGTCAGCTTCGCCGTTATGGTTTGCCCCAGCACTGAACCGCTCACATCACAGCCGGCCGACTGATCACAAGAAGGAATGGAAGGATGTTCGATCTCATCATACGCAATGGTCTGACGGTCACACCCGACGGCGCCGA
>DATFGD010000150.1:0-2026 GCA_035249725.1 Burkholderiales bacterium | reverse complement strand
CGAGGAACGACTGGACCGAAAGCGGCATTCCGCGCTTCGAGCACAGTCTCTTCGTGTGGACCACGGTGATGAGCCGGCCGTCGGCCGGGCGCGCGATCGTCGATGCCGGGCTCAAGGCGTCCAGCGTGGACTCCGGCATGCCCCGCGTTGCTGCGAACGACGGCGTCGAGTACGTGAAGGCGTCTGACGAACACGGCGTGTTGCAGTTGCATGGCGCACGCGGTTACGCCGTCGGTGACAAGCTCAAGCTCATACCCGGCCATTGCGATCCGACCGTCAATCTTTACGACTATTTCGTGGGCGTGCGCGAGGGGCGCGTCGAAGCAGTATGGCCGATCACGGCGCGCGGTGCCCTGTGGTGAAGCCCGACTGGTCGAGCGATCTTCGCGACCCTACCTTGCCTCTGCTTTCTTGATCATCCCGCGCACGAGTTCGATGTGCTCGCGCAGCGTGTAGAACTGCCCGGAGTAGGCGACCGGCACTTTCAATTTGCTCACGCGCGCTTCGATATGATCGAGCCGCCTCAGATACTCGGGAATCCGTTGCGGGTCCCGGTTCTGCTCCAGATCGTGTTCCAGGAATTTGAGCTGCCCGTACCAGCGGTAGATCGGCCGCATCACGCGCCAGGTATAAAGCGACGGCAGTATGCGCATGAGCGGAATGAGCACCGCGATCAGCGGCACCAGCAATACGATCATGCGCTGAACGAATACCGCGACCCAGAACGGCAGGTAGCGCTGCAGGAAGGATGGTCCGGACTGGTAATAGCGCCTTGCTTCATCGCTCAAAGGAAAGTCGGATACCGCGGGCGAAGGAAACTCGCCGGCGCGCTGAAAAAGCCCGGCATGACCGTGAACCTCGTTCGCGGCCTGGATGAGCAGGATGACGAGCGCAGGATGAAGGCTTTCACGTGCAACGAGTGTCGCCGTCGGCGCGATCAGCGTGGTATCGCCGCTGGGAATGTTGCGGGCGAGATCGATCGCGCCCTGCGGCAGCACGACGCTCGCGAGGAACGGGAAGAGACGGGTGTATGCCATCGCCTGCGTGAAGTTCATGAGCCGCACGCCTTCAGCTCTCAGCAGGTTCTGCACTGTCGCGGAATCCGGGCCGGCGATGATGAACAGCGCATCGACTTCATGGCGCAGCAGCGCCTCCGCCGCGTCAGCCATGCCCAAATCGAGCAACACCGTCGGCTGCTCGGCCGCGTTGTTGGCAGCGAGGAGTTGCAGCGCGAGCTTGCGGATGCCGCTGCCCACCGGGCCGATGGAAACACGCTTGCCCTGAAGCTGACTCAGCTTGTCGAGCGTCGCCTTGTCGCGATAGAAGACCCAAAGGGGCTCGTAGTAGAGGCTGCCGAGCGAAACGAGTCCCGTCGCATTCGCGTCGCCGAGCACGCCGCTCTGCACCAGGCCCACGTCGACGCCGGAATTCTCATCCTGCAGTCGCTTCAGGTTTTCGAGCGAGCCGGAGGAGCCGAGCAACTTGAGCTCGATATCGTTGCGCGCGAGTATCTTGCGGTAGTGCTCGGCGTGCGCGCGATAAGCGCCGCCTTCGGCGCCGGTGGTCATGGTAAGCGTCCTGGGCGGCGCAGGCCGCACGAACTGATAGGCGATCCAGAACGCGGCGATCGTGATGAGTGCAATCGGAACCGCCGCAATGATGAGGTCGCGGAGCGAAACGTGCTCGAGTGTCCGACCCAGTATCCGCAATCGCATGACGGTGTCGCGCTCCGTATGGCAGGTTGAGC
Organism: Burkholderiales bacterium; assembly: GCA_035249725.1. GTDB lineage: Bacteria > Pseudomonadota > Gammaproteobacteria > Burkholderiales > SG8-41 > DSOT01. The sequence continues at coordinate 279 of DATFGD010000150.1, read as the reverse complement.
CGAACTCTTTCGACCCCGATTTCACCGCGGCGCGGGTGTATTATAGCCGCCGCTCATTCCATTCCTTCCCGCGGGCGTCGCCCGTACTCCTGGAGCACAAATACGGTGAAGATTCATAAAGTCGGGTTCGTCGGTGTCGGCAACATGGGCAATCCCATGGCGGGTCATCTGCTGAAAGCCGGTTTCGATGTGACGGTGTTCGATATACGCAGCGAGGTCGCGCACGCCTTTGTGGCTCAGCATGGCGGCATGGCGGCGCGCTCGCTGACAGAACTGGCC
>DATFGD010000149.1:0-4379 GCA_035249725.1 Burkholderiales bacterium | reverse complement strand
GCCCGCGCTGAAACGCGCGCTTCGGGCACGGCTCGACGACGCAGCGAGCGATATCGAGCGGCAGATGGACATCCTGTGCCACTTCAAACACGCGCAAACCATGCGGTTCATCGCTCAGGATCTGGCCGGCACGCTGCCGCTCGAAACGCTGAGCGACCACCTCTCGGATCTCGCGTGCGGGATACTGAGCGAGGTGCTGCGCCTCACGTGGGCGGCGCTGCGTACACGCCACCGCGAAACACCCCGCTTCGCGATCATTGCCTATGGAAAGCTGGGCGGCAAGGAACTCGGCTATGTCTCCGATCTCGATATCGTTTTTCTCTACGACGACGATACGCCGGAAGCGCCGGAGAACTATGCGCGGCTCGCCCAACGCATCAATGGATGGCTCACCAGCATTACGCCGGCAGGCGTACTCTACGAAACGGATCTGCGTTTGCGGCCGGACGGCGCAAGCGGGTTGCTGGTGAGCCCGCTCGCGAGTTTTCGCGAGTATCAGCAAACGCACGCCTGGGACTGGGAACACCAGGCGCTCACGCGCGCGCGGTTCGTGGCGGGAGATCCCGACATCGGGCGCGAATTCGAGGCGCTGCGCATCGCCATTCTGCGCAAGCGGCGCGATCTGCCGGCCCTGCGGCGCGATATCGTCGCCATGCGTGAAAAGATCTACGCCGCGCATCCCAATCGCAGCGCGCTTTTTGATCTGAAACACGACCGTGGCGGCATCATCGACGTCGAATTCGTGGTCCAGTACTTGGTACTGGGCCATGCTCACGCCTATCCCGAGCTCACCGGCAATATCGGCAATCTTGCGCTGTTGAAGCTTGCAGGCCGCATGGGGCTCATTCCGGAGGCGCAGGCGCTCGCCGCGCACGACGCTTATCGTGAATTTCGCCGCCGCCAGCATCGCCTGCGACTGGCCGGCGACAGATACGCGCGGGTGGCACGCGACGCGGTAGGCGCGCAGGTGCAGGCGGTGCTCGATCTCTGGCGCGCGGTGTTCGGAGCAAGCTAAAATGCCGCTTTCCCTTGTGGAGCATGCATATGTCAATGGCCGACCGCGACGGCCAAATCTGGTACGACGGACAGCTCGTGCCCTGGCGCAACGCCACCACGCACGTACTCACGCATTCGCTCCACTACGGGCTTGCGGTTTTCGAGGGGCTGCGCGCCTATAACACCGCGCGGGGCACCGCGATCTTCCGTCTGCGCGAGCACACCGAACGGCTGCTCAACTCGGCGCACATCTATCGGATGAAGATCCCTTATGGGCGCGAGACGCTGATGGACGCGCAAAAGGAAGTCGTGCGCGCAAACCGGCTGGAGTCGTGCTACGTCCGCCCGATCGCGTTTTATGGTGCCGAGAAGATGGGCGTCTCACCGGTCGGGACACGGGTGCATGTCGCGATTGCTGCGTGGCCGTGGGGTGCATATCTCGGACCCGAAGCGCTTGAAAAAGGCATACGCGTAAAAACCTCCTCGTTCGCGCGGCATCACGTCAATGTATCGATGTGCCGCGCCAAGTATTCGGGCACCTACGCCAACTCCATACTGGCCAACCTGGAGGCGACCGAGCACGGCTACGACGAGGCGCTGCTGCTCGACGTCGACGGCTTCGTCGCCGAGGGTTCCGGGGAAAATCTTTTCGTCGTGAAGAACGGCGAGATCTGCGAACCCGAACTTACCAGCGCGCTCATCGGCATCACCCGTCAGTCGGTAATCGCTCTCGCCCGGGAAATGGGTTACACGGTGTCCTCCCGCCGCATCACGCGCGATGACCTCTATATCGCCGATGAAGCATTCTTTACCGGAACCGCCGCCGAAGTGACGCCCATCCGCGAGGTCGATGGAAGGGTAATCGGCGAAGGCCGGCGCGGTCCCGTAACGACGAAGCTTCAGACGGCATTCTTCGATTGCGTGATGGGCAAGTCCGAGCGGCACAGCGACTGGTTGACGCCAGTGGCGGCCTGAATGGCGATCATCGATACACGATCCGCACATGGCTGAGCAAACGGAAAACACCGAACGACTGATCGAGGTCACGGCGGCCGACCTGCCGCTGCACTGTCCCACCCCTTCCATGGTCCTGTGGAACGCGCACCCGCGCGTATTCCTTCCGATCGAAAAAATTGGAGAGGCGCTGTGCCCCTACTGTGGCACGCGATATGTGCTGAAGGACGGGGCCGGGGCCGGTCATTGATCGGTGTATAAAATACTCGTCGTCGGCCCGTCCTGGATCGGCGATACGATACTCGCGCAGCCGCTTTTCCGGCTGCTCCACGAAACACACGCGCAAGCGGCGGTCGACGTTCTGGCGCCGGCGTGGACCCTCGCTCTGCTCGAGCGCATGCCGGAAGTGCGGCATGCCGTCCTGAACCCGTTCGGGCACGGTGAGCTGAAATTGGCGGCACGCCGCCGCCTGGGACGCGATCTGGCAGGCGCCGACTACGATCAGGCGATCGTACTGCCCAATTCTTTCAAGTCTGCCCTCGTTCCCTACTTTGCCGGCATCCCGTTGCGCACCGGTTTCCGCGGCGAATCGCGCTGGGGAGTGCTCAATGATGTGCGCCATCTCGATGAACGGGCATTGCCGCTTATGGTGCAGCGCTATGCGGCACTGGCAAGCGCGCGCGGTGAGCCTGTCATGCCGCCCCCGCGAACCCAAATTGCGGCGGACGAGGCAGCGCGCCTTGCCACGCTTGCCAAGCTGCGGCTCGAACCCACCGGGCCCGTTGCAGCATTGTGTCCCGGCGCCGAATACGGCCCCGCCAAGCGCTGGCCGCTCCATCACTACGCCGGGCTCGGAAAGCGGCTCGCCGAGCGCGGCATGGAAGTGTGGACGGTCGGGTCGGCTCGCGAGCGCGGGCTCGGCGAGGAAATCGCGCGGCTCAGCGACGGCAGCTGCCGCAATCTCTGCGGCATGACCTCGCTCGGTGAAGCGATCGATCTCATCGCCTCCAGCGCGGTCGTGGTCAGCAACGATTCGGGCCTCATGCACGTTGCCGCCGCGCTCGGAAGGCCGCTCGTGGCGCTCTATGGTTCGAGCAGCCCAGACTTCACGCCCCCGCACAGCGATGCCGCGACCATCCTTCATCTCGGGCTCTCATGCAGCCCGTGTTTCAAGCGCGAATGCCCGCTCGGACACTTCAATTGCATGATGCAGCTCTCGCCCGACCGGGTATGCAGCGCCATCGACTTTGATAAAATCCGCCGTGAAGCGCATTGACCGCCCCTCGATCCCGTGAAGAAAACTCTATTTGCGACGCCCCAGGATGCCGAAGCCGCGTTCTATGACGCCTTTACCAAGGGCGATCTCGACGCGATGATGGAAGTGTGGGCCGACGACGACGACATTTACTGCGTGCACCCGGGTGGCGCACGCATGAGCGGCCTCGCACAAGTGCGCGAGTCGTGGCGCAAGGTTTTTTCTTCGGGTCAGTCGCTGCGCTTTCAGCTCCGCGGACAGCATTACGTGAACGGCATGATGCTCTCGGCTCACAGTGTTTACGAGCATATCAATGTCGCAGGCGAGACGCGTGCGCACGGACCGATGATCGCGACGAATATCTATCTGCGGACCGAGCATGGCTGGCGCATGGTTGCCCACCACGCGTCCCCCGCCCCCGCACCGGCGACCAGCGAGCCCGAACCGCGGCGACAGACCAAAGCGACACTGCATTAAAAATGGCCATTTAATGGCGTTCGACTCCTTCACTGGGTTTACGCTGCCGCCGCGCAGTGCGAAGCCGCGCCGGCGCGGTCTGACGTCGATGATCGATTTCGGGCCGGATACTTTTGGCTGGACCGGCGGCGAGCAAGGCATATGCAACGTGCTCGAAGTCGCAGCCGACTACATCGACTATGCGAAGATCTACGCGATGAATGCGCTGCTCATGCCGCAGGCGGTCGTGAAGCGGGCGGCGCAGCTTTACCGCGACGCTGGCGTTACGCCGTTTGCGGGCGGCATCCTGTTCGAGTACGCATGGCAGCGCAACGAAATCGAACCGTTGATCGCGTTCCTCGCGCGCCTGGACGTGCCGGGCCTCGAGATTTCAGAGAACTACGTCACGCTTACCGACGACGAGCGCGACCGCGTCATCGACCGCTTTCAGAAGGCGGGGCTGAACGTGGTCTACGAGTTCGGTCGCAAGAATCCGGAACAGGCGATGAGCGTCGAATTCCTGGGCGATATCGTGAACGCGATCGCCGCCCACGGCATACACCATGTCACCGTTGAGCAGTGCGAGATTGATCTTCTCGCACGCGATGCCCCGGACGCGCTCACAAGGCTGGCGGCGCAACCGTGGTTCGATCACGTGGTGATCGAAGCCGATCCCTACCGGTTTCCGCAACAGCACGTCCAGCTTCTGCGCGACTTC
>DATFGD010000148.1:0-3541 GCA_035249725.1 Burkholderiales bacterium | reverse complement strand
ATGAGCGGTCTGGTGCGCAATTTTGGAACCATGACGAAACCGTTTCATGCCGGACACGCATCGCGCTGCGGTGTGGTTTCCGCGTGGATGGCGCGCAGCGGTTTCACCGCGGATGAAAACGTGTTCGACGGGAAAGGCGGCGTGCTCGACGTTTACCGCGGTGATGACGGCGACGCAATGGAAAATCTGCTGCGCTCGCTGGGAAAGCAGTGGGAGTTGATCGATCCCGGCAACTACGTGAAGCGCTGGCCGTGCTGCTATTCCAACCACCGTCCACTCGGGGCACTGCTCCAGATCACCGAGGAGGAGAGTGTGCACGCCGATGAGATATCGGAAGTGGCGATCGGGTTCCTGCCGGGTACCGATACCGCGCTGGTGAGCCGCGATCCCACGACCGGTCTCGAAGCGAAGTTCAGCGTGGAATACGTCGTGGCGGCGATGCTGATCGATCGGAAGCTCACGCTGGAAACCTTTACCGATGTCATGGTGCACCGGCCGCGCGTGCGGAACCTCATGCGCAAGGTGCGGCGCTACGCCATTCCGGACGACAAGGTGTACTCCGGCATCGCGGGCTATACCGATGTCACGGTGACAACGCCGCGCGGCCGCTTCGAGCGGCGCGTCGATCGCGTTCCCGGCTCGCCGGCCTGGCCCCTGACGGAAGCGGATCGTGTCGCAAAATTCATGGACTGTGCGACTCGGGTGCTCAGCAGCGCCGATGCAAGGCGCTTGCTGGATCTATGCCGGCAATTGCGGTCCGTGCCGGATATCAGGCAGTTGTTGCAGGCTACGGTTCCAAACAAACGGGAGGAGGTTTCCTGAATCGAGGGCGCTCAGCCTGAAGAATGTTGGTGTCAGGCGCGAGTGAAAGCCTTTTTCAGTACGCAGTCAGGCCGCCGTCCAGAACCAGCGTGTGCCCGGTGATGTACTGTGCGTGCGGGCCCGCGAGGTAGCAGACCGCCTGTGCGACTTCTTCGACACTGCAGAAGCGGCGCAGCGGGATGCGATCGCGTATGGAGCGCAGGTAGTCCGGATTCGCTGCCGATGCGGCGCGCGCCGGCGATCCACTTTCCACCCGCCCCGGCGCGACGGCATTGACGCGTATGCCGTACTCCGCCCACTCGATTGCCAGCATGCGCGTCATGTGCACGAGTCCGGCCTTCGCGATGCCGTAGGTCGAGCGCTCGGCGCGTCCCACCATGCCGTGCGTGGAGGCGATATTGAGGATGCATCCCGGCCGGCCGGTATCGACGAGATGGCGTCCCGTCCGCTGTGTCAAAAAAAACGCACCGGTGAGATTGGCGCTGAGCACCCGATCCCATTCAGCCGGCGTCACATCGAGCGCCAGCTTGCGCAGCGGCACGCCGGCGTTGTTGACGAGCACGTCGATGCCGCCCAGTTCGGAAATCACTTTTTCTACTGCTGCGTCGATACTCGCCTGCGAGCATACGTCAAGTGCGACCGGCACGGCGCGCGCGCCGACCGCCTCCACCGCTGCGATCGTGGCGCTCAGTTTTCCAGGCTGCGTGGAAGAGACTGCGACATCGCAGCCGTCGCGCGCGAGCGCAACGGCAATGCCGGCGCCGATCCCCTGAGATGCGCCGGTGACGAAGGCTGTTCGTTTTTTTGTCGCCTCGCCCGGCATGCGGCGTCTACCAGCCGCGCGGTTCCGTCCGCAGGTCGGTGTTTGCGCCGAGTTCCTCGACAAGGCGCGCGCGGGCCGCGTCGCTCAGCGGCGAATTGGGCGGCCGCGGTTCTCCACAGTCCCGTCCCAGGACTCGCATGGCCGCTTTGAGGGCCCCGAAGCCGGGCTGCTTCACGATCTGGCGTAACGCGGACAGCGCCTCCTGGTGCGGTCGCGCTTCGAAGTACTGCTCTTTTCTGCATAAGTCGAACAGGCGACGTACAAGAGCCGGCGCAATGCCGGAAAGCGACGAGAACATGCTCGCTGCACCAAGCGTGCCGGCCGAAACCATGTACTCGGTTCCGGATACCAGTTGGAATTCCGGGCGTACCCGCTGCGCGGCGGATGCGATGTTGACCATGAACTGCCAGTCGAGGCTCGCGTCGACCACGCCGGCGAAATTCGGCAGGCGGTCGATGAGCTTCAGCACGAGGTCGGTGCTGATCTTTGTTCCGCCCATCTCTTCCGGCGTATAGAGAACGAAGAAAGGAAGCCGCACCGCAGCGCCGATCTCGCCAAAATGCGCCAGAACCATAGCGGGGGGCGGCGTCCAGTAGTAGGGGGTCGTGGCAACCACGGCCGCCGCGCCGATATCTTGGGCATGGCGCGCGCGGGCAACCGCGATCGCGGTACCCGAGTCGCTCACGTGTGCGATGACAGGCACGCATCCGTTTACTCGGGCGACGGCCCACTCCAGGAGCCTGCGCTGTTCGCTGTCGCTCAGGCTCACCGATTCCCCGGCGTGCAGCGGCAGCGCGAGCGCATCGGCGCCGTGACGCAGATGGAATTCGATCAGCCTCGCGAACGCGTCGAAATCGATGCTGCGGTCCGCCTTGAAGGGCGTAACGGGGACGTGTACCAGGGCGGGCCGTAGCGGATTCATGTTCGTAGGGCGCTTTCTCTCACCAACCGTGGGGCTCGGTATCGAGTATCCCGAGCGCCTCCAGCTGTTTGCGTATATAGGCCTGGCGCTCTGCGGTTGCGGTCGGTAACGGCGGGCGCGTAGGCCCGACCGCACGCCCCATGATCACCATGCCGCCCTTGAGCGAGGACGGGTACTGATCGCGAAAAAGGTCCCACAACTGCGCGAGCTTGTACTGCAGGGCGCGCGCCTTCGGCCAGTCGCCGCTTACACACGCCTCGTACAGCGCGCTGCACAGGTTGGGACATATCGCGCCCGCGGAAGAATACGACCCGGCGCCGCCGAGCGGGACCGAAGGCGCGAGAAACTCGACGCCGGCGATCAGCGCAAAGTCGGGACGCAGCGCGAGCGCAACGCGCGCGATTTCGACGAACTTCTCGCTGTTGAAGCTCGCTTCCTTCATGCCCACGAAGTTGGGCAGCCGCTCGATCAACCGCCGCGTGAGTTCGCCGGTGATTTCCACGCCCGAAAGATAGCTCGGAGAATTGTAGGCAATGAGCGGGAGATCGATCGACATGCCGAGTCGCGCGAAATACTCGTAGAGCGCGTCCGGTGCGGGGCTCCAGAAGTAGGGCGTGATGGCGAGAATGGCATCCGCTCCGATCTTCTCGGCGTGGCGCGCGAGGTCCATGGTGTCCTCGACGGCAAGCGCGCTGACGTGTATGGACACCGGCACGCGGCCCGCGGTGACCTTGACCGCAACCTCCGCAAACAACTTGCGTTCCGCAATCGAGAGATTGAGCGACTCCGCCTTGTGGTGCGGCCAGGCAATGGCGGTCGCGCCGGTTCGCACGTGAAACTCCACCAGCCGCTCGAACGTCGGCAGGTCGGGGCTGAAGTCTTCCTTCAGCGGCGTCACCGTGCTCTGCATGACGCCTCTTAATTTGAGAGACATGATGTTTGCTCTTCGAGGAATGACGATTCTAGCGTATCGA
>DATFGD010000147.1:0-2219 GCA_035249725.1 Burkholderiales bacterium | reverse complement strand
AGACCGGCCCACCGGCCCGCGGAGGGGCTGCACAGGTTACCGGCATCCGGAATAACGTTCTGTTTTTAAAAATTTTAGAGTTAGCGTGAAGCAACTATGGCCGTGACGATAAATGTAAATGGTACGCCGCGCGCGGTGGAGGCGGATTCCGAAACGCCGCTGTTGTATGTGTTGCGTAACGATCTCAAGCTGAAGGGCGCACGCTACGGGTGCGGGGCGGGCCAGTGCGGCGCGTGCATGGTGATCGTGGACGGCAAGCCCGTCCAGTCTTGCGACATACCGGTGTCCGCGGTCGCCGGCAAATCGATTACCACCATCGAAGGCATCGGTCGCGAAGGCGGGCTGCACCCGTTGCAGCAGGCGTTCATCCAGGAGCAGGCGGCGCAGTGCGGATATTGCATTGCGGGCATCATCATGGCGGCGAAAGCGCTGCTGGACGCCAACCCGCGTCCGAGCGATGAGGAAATCAAGACCGCGCTTGCACGCAATTTGTGCCGCTGCGGCACGCATCAACGTATCCTGCGCGCAATACGCCGTGCAGTGGAGACGACGGCATGAGCCCGGCTGACAAACCCGTTCCACGGAAGCTTCCCGGCAGTCTCGACGGCAATCGCACGCTGAGTCGCTGGCTCAGCATCAATCGCGACGGCACGGTCACCGTGTTTCCCGGCAAAGTGGAAATCGGGCAGGGCATCCTGACGGCCCTCACGCAAATCGTTGCCGAGGAACTGGATGTCGCGATCGAGCGCATCCGGCTTGCACCGGCGAGCACGGCGTACAGTCCCAACGAAGGCATGACGTCAGGCAGCCGTTCCATCCAGGAAGGCGGCATGGCGCTGCGCTACGCTGCTGCGGAGGCGCGCGACCTGCTGCTCGAGCACGCTGCGATCAAGCTGGGTGTTTCGGTGGAGCAGCTCGAGGTCGCCGATGGCGAAATCAAGGCGCGCGCCGGCGGCCGCACCAGCTACTGGGACCTCGCCAGCGAAGAGCTGCTGCGACGCGAGGCGACGCCCGGGCTCGTCGCGAAATCGCCGACTGAGCACGTCTATGTCGGCGCATCGGTGCCGCGTCGCGACATTCCGGCGAAAGTGACCGGCGTGCCGAGTTACGTACATGACATGGAACTCCCGGGCATGCTGCATGGGCGTATCGTTCGTCCGCCGAGCCGCGGCGCGCGCCTCGTCGTGCTCGAAGAGGGCGACGTCCGCGCAATGCCGGGATTTGCCGCGCTGGTTCGCGACGGCAACTTCCTGGGCGTAGTCGCCGAGCGCGAAGAGCAGGCGATCCGGGCGCAACGGCGCCTTGCGCGCAGCACGCAGTGGGAAGAAACCGCGAGCCTGCCCGAGCGTACGGACCCGCGCTATCTACTCGGCATGGCATCCGAGGATGAAGTCATCAGCGAGAAGAGCGATCCTGGCGCAGGCGCGCGCTCGGCACAAAAGCTCACCGCCGAATACAGCCGTCCGCTCATCGCGCATGCTTCGATCGCGCCCTCGTGCGCCATCGCGCTGTTCGAGAACGGGAGGTACACGCTGTGGACCCACAGCCAGGGCATCTTTCCCTTGCGTGCCGATCTCGCCAAGGCGTTGCGGGTGCCGGAAAGCGACATCGTGCTGACACACGCCGAAGGCTCGGGCTGCTATGGACACAACGGCGCCGATGACGTTGCGTTGGACGCCGCGCTGCTGGCACGCGCGACACCTGGACGGCCGGTTCGCGTCCAGTGGATGCGCGAGGACGAATTCCAGTGGGAGCCGTACGGCTCGGGAATGGTCGTCAGAATGGGCGCTGCGCTGGACGCAAGCGGCCATATCGTGGAATGGACGCACGAACTGTGGAGCCATGGCCACAGCACGCGTCCGGGTCCGGACAAAGAGGGCGCCAATCTGCTCGCGGCATGGCATCTCGCGCAGCCGGTGAAAACGCCGCGGGCGGGCAATCCCGGATTGCCGGGCGGCGGCAGTCACCGCAACGCAATTCCGCTCTATGAGTTTCCCAACCAGCGCGTGACCAACCATCTCGTTCGCGAAGCGCCGCTCAGGACATCCGCGCTTCGCTCGCTTGGCGCGCACGCGAACGTATTCGCGATCGAGTCATTCATGGACGAACTCGCACAGGCTGCGGGAGCGGATCCGGTGGAATTTCGCCTGCGCCATCTGCGCGATCCGCGCGGATGCGCCGTTATCGAAGCGGTCGCGCGCCGGGCGGGCTGGCGCAGC
>DATFGD010000146.1:0-2934 GCA_035249725.1 Burkholderiales bacterium | reverse complement strand
ATGGACTCCGTTCCGCACGGCGGCAATTACGACGGGGCGGCCGGCGTGGTTGCGGGAATGACTGCACTGCACCGCATGCGCAAGAGTGACGCGGTTCCGAACATGGATGTCACCGTGATGGCCATTCGTGCCGAAGAGCTGTCATGGTTTCCCGCACCGTACATTGGCAGCCGCGCCGCCTTCGGGATCCTGCCTCAAAGTGTGCTTGACGAGGTGGTACGTTTCGATACGAACCGCACGCTTGCTGCGCACATGAAGGAAGCGGGTTTCGACCCGGATGCCTTGCGTGCCGGCAAGCGCCATCTTCGTGCGGCCGAGATTCGCGCCTACATCGAGGTCCATATCGAGCAGGGGCCGCACCTCGTGCAGATCGGCAAACGTTGTGCCGTCGTGACCGGGATTCGCGGGAATCACCGCTACAAGCACTGTCGCGTCATGGGCGAATACGGGCATGCCGGTGCGGTTCCGCGGGCCGATCGGCGTGATGCGCTGTTCGCCGCCGTTGAATTCGCCGCAGCGCTCGAATCCATGTGGAAACGGCGCGAACGCGAGGGGCAGGATCTTGTTTGTACGGCCGGTCAGTTCTATACCGACAGCGCCGTGCACACGATCACGAAGATTCCCGGCGAAGTGCGGTTCACGATGGATTACCGCAGTTACGACGAAAGTGTCCTTGCCGACTGCCATCGGGAACTGAGCGCGCTCGCCAGGCGCATCGGCGAGGAGCGGCGTGTTGCGATCGAGCTGGGCGAGTATACCCACGCACAGGCCGCCGTGATGGATGCGTCGCTCGTGGCTGTTGCGCGGCGTACTGCCCAGCGGCTCGGAATCGATGCACCCGATATGGCAAGCGGCGCCGGCCATGACTGTGCCGTGTTCGCGAACGAAGGCGTGCCATGCGCGATGATCTTTATTCGCAACGATGGCGGGAGCCACAATCCAAATGAGGCGATGGATACAGAAGATTTCGCGGAGGCGTGCGCACTGCTCCATGGCATGCTGGATGAGATGATTCTTTCATGAGCGGCGCCGGACGGGACCTCACCGGGTACGGCGGTCATCCACCCCAGGTACGCTGGCCGAACAACGCCCGGCTCGCGGTCAGCATAGCGATCAATTTCGAGGAGGGGGCGGAGAACTCGATTGAAGCGGGCGACGATACAGCGGAACGTATCGGCGAAGTGACGACTGTCATACCGCCCGGCGTACGCGACATCGGGCAGGAGCAGCTCTTCGCATACGGCATGCGGGCCGGCATCTGGCGGATACTGGACGCCCTCGAGCGTCGCAAGATCGCTGCCACGTTCTGGATGTGCGGTTATGCCGTGCAGCGCGTTCCGCAGATCGCGCGCCGGGTGGTTGAAGCCGGCCACGAAGCGGCCTGCCACGGCTGGCGCTGGCGACCGCACTCCGAATTTACCGATCCCGAAGCCGAGCGACGATCCCTGCTTCAATGCATAGAGACGATAGAGTCAACTACAGGCACCCGACCCGTCGGGTTCTATTGCCGCGGCAGCCAAAGCGACTACACGCGCGATCTGCTGATCGATCTCGGCTTCGAGTACGACAGTAACGCGCTCGACGACGATCTCCCTTATTGGGTGAAAGGGAAGAACGGCAGATCGTTGCTTGTGGTTCCCTATGCGCTCGACACAAACGACATGAAGTTCTACCACCCCAATGGCTTCGTCACGCCCCGGGATTTCGTCGAATACACCCGAAGCGCCATCGACGCACTACTGGAGGAGGGAGCGCACGGGAGCCCGAAGATGCTCAATATCGCCTACCATCTGAGGATTGCCGGCAGGCCTGCGCGCATCCCTACGCTGATCAGCATTCTTGACTATCTTGTGAGCCTCAAGGATGCTGTGTGGATTGCGCGGCGCCGCGACATTGCTGATTTCTGGCGCGAGAAATTTCCGGCGTGATCGCGCTGAATTGTTAGACGCCGCATGACGAGCGTAACTACACTGGGAGAGTTCACATGCTTCGACCCTTCACCGCATCGCTGATCGCCGCCGTTCTTGCGTCCGTTCCTGTCACCGCCATGGCCCAAGGCAAGGGCAAGCCGTCGGGCCTGCCCGAAGGCGAGGGCAAGGACCGGGTCGAAGGGATGTGCACGGCCTGCCACCAGCCCCGGGAGATCCTGAACAGCTCCGGCTATACGCGCGAGGGCTGGAAGGAGCTCGCGAACACGATGATCAACCTCAAAGCGGCCCCCAAGGATGAGGAGCGGATCACGCAGTACCTCGCGACGCACTTCCCGCCCAACACGAAGCGCGCCCCCAAAATCGTGCCCGGCCCGGAGCAGATCACGTTCAAGGAGTGGCAGACACCGACGCTCGGCGCACGCTCGCGCGACCCGATCCAGGCGCCGGACGGAACGATCTGGTATGCAGGCCAGTGGGCGAACGTGATCGGGAAGATCAATCCCAAGACCGGCGACATGAAGGAGTACCCGCTGCCCGCCAACGCGATGCCCCACACCGTCACGCTCGATGCGAAAGGCAACGTCTGGTACACCGGCAACAAGAACGCGACGATCGGCTATCTCGATCCGAAGACGGAGAAGATCACCGAGTTCAAGATGCCCGACCCGGCGGCGAAGGACCCGCATTCGGCGATCTTCGATCGGAACGGCATACTCTGGTTCACCATGCAGTTGAGCAACCGTGTGGGCCGGCTCGATCCGGCGACCGGCGACATCAAGATCGCCGAGATGACGGCGCCGAATTCGCGGCCGTATGGCATCAAGATCGCGCCTGACGGCACGCCGTGGTTCGCGTGCAACGGCCGCCCGTGCCTCGTGAAAATCGACCCGAAGACGATGGCGCTCACGGAGGTCACGGTGCCGGGCGAGAAGGCGACAGTGCGGCGGCTCGACTTCGACCGCGACGGGACGATCTGGTACGTCAATTCGGGCATGGGAATGCT
>DATFGD010000145.1:0-4238 GCA_035249725.1 Burkholderiales bacterium | reverse complement strand
CACGCGCATGATTTCCACCGATGTCTACATCAGCGACTGGACGATGCAGCATGCGAACCTGCTGCGCGCGATCCAGATCGAAAAACGCATGATGTTCCTGATCATCTTCCTGATAATAGCCGTCGCCGCTTTCAATATCGTCTCGAGCCTCGTGATGGCCGTGAAAGACAAGCAGGCCGACATCGCGATACTCCGCACGTTGGGGGCAAGCCCGGGCAGCATCAACAAGATCTTTCTCGTGCAGGGCATGATGGTGGGTGTGCTGGGAACGGTCCTCGGCGTCACAAGCGGCGTCATACTCGCGCTCAATGTCGACAGCGTCGTGCTCTTCATCGAGACGGTCTTCGGCTTCAAATTTTTCGCCAAGGATGTCTACCTGATTTCGGATCTTCCCTCCGAACTGCAGACTCCCGACGTGGTCATCACTGCAGTCGCCTCCTTCGTCTTGAGTCTGCTCGCGACGCTCTACCCGAGTTATCGCGCGTCCAAAGTGAATCCGGCGGAGGCGTTGCGCTATGAGTAGCGCGGATCAGACGCCGGGCGAGACGAGGGATGGGCCGGTCCTGTGGTGCCGGGGCGTGCGCAAAACGTTTCATCAGGGCAACATCGAAGTGCCCGTGCTGCTCGGCGTTGATCTCGATGTGAAGGCGGGGGAACGCGCGGCGATCGTCGGCGCATCCGGCTCGGGAAAGAGCACGCTGCTGCATCTGCTCGGTGGTCTGGACGAAGCCACCGCAGGAGAGATCAGGGTGCTCGGACGGGAGATCGGCCGCCAGACGGAAGCCGAGCGCGGTTTTACCCGCAACCATGCGCTGGGATTCGTCTACCAATTCCACCATCTGCTGCCTGAATTCACCGCGCTGGAGAATGTGGCAATGCCGCTCTTCATTCGGCGCACCGGTGCGCACGAAGCGAAGAAGGAAGCGCAGAACGTGCTCGAGCAGGTTGGCCTCGCGCACCGCTTGACCCACACGCCGGCGGAGCTCTCGGGTGGCGAGCGCCAGCGGGTGGCGTTGGCCCGTGCGCTGGTGACGCGCCCTGCGTGCGTGCTCGCGGATGAGCCGACCGGAAATCTGGATCGGCACAATGCCGAGGCGGTATTCGATCTCATGCTCGAACTCAATCGCACGTTGGGCACGAGCTTCGTCATCGTCACGCACGACGAAAGGATCGCCGCGAAAGCCGACCGCATCCTGAGGTTGATCGACGGCGTGCTGCAGCCGGCGTAACAAGAACCAGGCGTGCGCAATTGCGCGATTTCAGATGAAATGCCGGCTATTGCAGTTCAGCCGTGCGGGCGGATCGAAATCCGCAAGATATCCGACTGCGTGACTTCCCGATAAACACGTTCATCCTGGATCGCCTGGGTCAGCAGGAAGCGCGGAGCCGAGCGCTTGATGAGCCGTGGTGCGAGGATGCCCACTGCGATGATGGCAAGCCCGGTCCAGATCCATCCCGTCAACGCCAGCGCGACACCCACCCCCAGGATGGGCAGCATCACAAGCGGCAGCAGCAGCCGCGCGCTCAGGTAACGCGCTGCGGCGGCTGGATCGATATCGACTTTCACATTCCCCGCCCGGTAGGCGCGTAGAAATTCGTCGTGCGTCATTCGGGCAATGAGTCTTAGTACTGCACCACTGTCGGATCCAGGCTGCGCCACAGATACCACGTCGCCACCGAACGCCACGGCGCCCATGTCGCACCGATCCTGCGCATGCGTGCGGGCGATAACGGCCGCCCGCGGTTGTAACAGGTCCGCATGGCGCGCTGCAGCCCCACGTCGTCGAGAGGCAGGACATCCGGGCGCGCCATGTAAAAGATGAGGAACATTTCGGCGGTCCAGCGGCCGATTCCTTTGACCTGAGTGAGCTGCCCGATCACCGCCTCGTCATCCAGCACGGACCAGCTATCGATATCCAGCGCTTTGGAGTGGAAGCGCTCGGCGAGGTCGCGCAGGTAGCGCACTTTCCGGCCCGATAGACCGCAAGCCCGCAGGCGCGCGGATTCCTTTTCCAGGATCGCCGTAGGGATCATCGCCGCCAGTTCCGCGCGCAGACGATCCCAGACGCTTTGCGCGGCCTTCACCGAGAGCTGTTGACCGACGATGGCGCGGGCCAGCGTGGAGAACGCGTCGCCGCGGCTGCCGACGGCAAGCCCTTCGAACTGCGCGATGAACTTGTGCAGCACTGCGTCACCTGCGGCCAACTCGCGTGTGGCCTGGGACCAGTAGTTGGGCGTCATGCTTTGGCGTCGTTACGCGCCGCGCGCCGGCGCCGGCGGCGGGCCCACTCATACCGGACATACAACTGCCACGCGTAGTCCACGGCAAAATAGCCGACGACAGCAAGGATTACGGCGAGCAGCGGCAAACCGATCACCAGCGGCTTGCCCACACTCGACAACCAGTGCAACGCGGCGGGAAGCCACTCGCTGAATCCTTTGCCTTCGAGGCCGAGCGCAAGCGGCGGAAGGTCGTTGCCCGACTCGAACATCACGAGCTGACCGAGCTTGAACGCGACGTAGTAGAGCGGCACGACCGTGAGCGGGTTCGAATAGAGCGTGACAAAAAGCGCGATGGGCAGGTTGACGTGGCCGGCGATCGCCAGCAACGCCGCGACGACAAACTGTACCGGGTTGCTGCCCGGCACGAGTCCGGCAAACAAACCGGCTGCGACGCCCCCCGCGACCGAGCGGCGGTGCAGATGCCAGAGATTGTGATGCTGCAACCACGGTCCGAACCGCCTGATATAGCGGCTTTGCTTGACGGAGTCGTGGCTGGGCAGGAATTTACGGAAGAATTTGCGTGGCATCCCGGGCGGCTGGGGCGGCGGGAAATGGACCGATTCTAACAGTGTATTCCGGCGAAATCCCGGACGGCTGCACCCGCACTGCGCCCGCTATCAGGTGCACGCCATACGGCCTGGAACGTTAAGACCGGGAAACCATGCAGCTTCGTATCCTGTGCTTTGCTTCGGGCGTGTGGCTGCTGCAGCAGCAAGCCAACCTTCCCGAGTGGTCCACCGTGTGGTTGCTGGGCACAACGCTGCCCGCCGTTGTCCTGTTGCGCGGACACGAAAGCAGGGCCGCTCGCGCAATGCAGCGCATCGGCATGGCGCTTCTGTGTCTGGCCGCCGGCTATTGCTGGGCCGTGGCGCTCGCTCATCAGCGACTCGCCGATCGCCTGCCCGTCGAATGGGAAGGTCGGGACGTCGCCATTATCGGTGTGGTCGCGAGTCTGCCGCAGGCCGACACGCGCAGCGTGCGTTTCCAGTTTGACGTTGAGCGCGTGCTGACGTCTGCGGCACAGGTTCCGCAACGCATTTCGCTTGGGTGGTGGGGCAGCGCCGGGCGCGATGCACGGCTGGTTACGCTGCCGGATATTCGCGCCGGTGAACGCTGGCAACTTACGGTGCGCCTGCGCCGACCGCGCGGCACCGCGAACCCCAACGGCTTTGACTACGAAGCGTGGTTGCTCGAGCGTGGGATCCGCGCTACGGGATACGTGCGTGCGAAAGCCGACAATCAGCGGCTCTCTGCAATGGTGCATGCACCGCGCTATTGGGTCGAGGTTGTCCGGGCCCGAGTGCGGGAGCGAATCCGGCGGGCATTGCCCGAGCAACCTTATGCAGGGGTGATCATTGCGCTGGCGGTCGGCGACCAGCGGGCCATCGCGCCGGAGCAATGGCAGGTGTATACCCGCACGGGGGTCAATCACCTGATGAGCATTTCAGGTCTGCACGTCACCATGGTCTCCGGACTGGTCTTCGCCGTGACGTGTTGGCTGTGGCGCCGCAGTCCTCGTCTCGCGCTGCGAATGCCGGCAAGCCGGGCGGCTGCCGCATTCGGCTTGATGGCGGCCTTTGGCTACACGCTGCTTGCGGGATTCGCAGTGCCCGCGCAGCGAACCCTTTACATGCTCGGCGTTGCGGCCATTGCCGTCTGGTTCGGCATGACGAGTTCCGCGTCCGCCATCCTCGCGGCTGCCCTGTTCGCCGTACTCGTTCTCGATCCATGGGCCGTGCTTGCGCCCGGCTTCTGGCTCTCCTTTGGCGCCGTGGCAGTGATCCTGTACGTGACGATTGGCCGCCTGGTGTGACCGCATTGGCTGCGCAACTGGGCAACCGTGCAGTGGACGGTGACGGTGGCGCTGGTGCCGCCTTTGCTCGCGTTGTTTCAGCAGGTGTCGCTGGTTTCCCCGGTCGCCAACGCTATTGCAATACCGCTTGTGGGCCTGGTCG
>DATFGD010000144.1:0-3570 GCA_035249725.1 Burkholderiales bacterium | reverse complement strand
CTACGATCTTTTCCTGCAGAATCTGATCAAGGGCACGAGCCACCTCTCACTCGGCCAGGAAGCGATTGCAGCGGCATTCGGCGTCGCGATGCGTCCCGATGACTGGACGTTCTGTACCTACCGCGGCCACGCCCACACGCTCGCGCGCGGCGCGTCGATGGCCGGCGTGCTCGGCGAACTGATGGGTCGCGAGTGCGGGCTCCTTGGCGGCAAGGGGGGATCGATGCACCTCACCGACGTCGAGCATGGCGCCATGGGCTCCTACGCCATCATCGGCGCGCATCTTCCGGTCGCTGCCGGCGCCGCCTGGAGCGCGCAGTATCGCGGCACGGAGCAGGTCGCGGTCTGCTTCTTCGGCGATGGCACGACGAACATCGGTGCGTTCCACGAAGCGCTCAATTTCGCCGCGGTGTGGAAGCTGCCGGTCATCTTTGTCTGCGAGAACAATCTCTACATGGAGTACACGCCCATCGATGCGGTCACGGCGGTCAAGAATCCGGCGGCAGATCGCGCATCCGCCTATGGGCTCGAATCGATACTGATCGACGGCAACGATGCCGACGAGGTGTACCGCACCGCAATTCGGTACATCAACCGCGCGCGCAAGGGCGGCGGGCCGGCGCTCATCGAAGCGCTCACGTACCGGCACAGCGGGCACTCGCGCGCGGATCCAGCCAAGTACCGGCCCGAAGGCGAGCTCGAACGCTGGCTGCAGCGCGACCCGATCAATTTCTACCGCGCGCGCCTGCTCGAGATCGGTTTTGCGGAAGGCACGCTGAAGGACATCGAGAGCGAGGCGATGCGCAAGGTGGACGAAGCGACGTCGATCGCAAAATCCTCGCCGGTGCCTTCGCTCGACGGTATCGAGAAGAACGTTTGGGCTGATGGAGGTGCGGCATGGCGGAATTGACCTACCGCGATGCAGTGGCGGCGGGGATCGCGCAGGAGATGGCGCGCGACGACCGGGTGGTGTTTCTCGGCGAGGACGTCGCGGCCGCGGGCGGCGTTTTCAAGGCAACGGTCGGACTGCTGGATAAATTCGGGCCAAAGCGGGTGCGCGATTGCCCCATCTCGGAACAGGCCATTATCGGGGCGGCGATGGGCGCGGCCATGACGGGATTGCGGCCGATCGCAGAAATCATGTTTTCCGATTTTCTGGCGGTGTGCTGGGACATCGTGGCGAACGAGATTGCGAAGACGCGCTACATGACGAATGGCCAGATCACGCTGCCGCTGGTGATCCGCACGGCGAACGGCGCCGGCTCGCGCTTCGGCGCGCAGCATTCGCAGGCGGTCGAGAACTGGGCGATGGCGGTGCCCGGCATCAAGGTCGTCGCCCCGGCATTTCCGGCGGATGTGAAGGGACTCCTTGCCGCCGCCGTGCGCGATCCCGATCCGGTGCTTTTCTTCGAGCAGAAGTCGCTCTACGCAATGAAGGGCGAAGTGCCCGACGGCGAATGCGTGGACGAACTGGGGAAAGCCAGAGTGGTGCGCTCGGGCAAGGACTGCACCATCGTTGCCTTGGCGGCCATGGTGCATCGCGCCCTCGGCGCCGCCGAGATCCTTGAAAAAGAGCACGGTATCTCGTGCACGGTGATCGATGTGCGCTCGCTCGTGCCGCTCGATACGCAAACGATCCTCTCCGAAGTCGTGAAGACCGGGCGGCTCGTGACCGTAGAGGAGAATCCGCGGTTATGCGGCTGGGGCGCTGAGATCGCGTCGATCGTCGCGGACGAGTGCTTTTGGGATCTCGACGGCCCGATCATTCGCATCGCCACGCCGCATGTGCCGCTGCCGTCGGCGGACCGGCTCGAAGACAACACCATTCCGTCGGTCGAGCGCGTGGTGCGCGAGATCCGCGAGAAAATCGACTGACGGGTCACCATGCTCGAGGGATGGCGCGCTTGGCGGACCTGGCGGCTCATGAGTCTTAGGAGGAGTTGATGGATGTCATCATGCCGCAGCTCGGCGAGACGGTCGCCGAGGGCACGGTCACCCGCTGGTACAAAAAGGTGGGTGACGCGGTGAAGGCCGACGAATCGCTGTTCGACGTCGAAACCGACAAGGTGAGCACCGAGATACCGGCGCCCGCCAACGGCGTGCTCGCGGAGATCGTCGTGCCCGAAGGCGCGACTGCGAAAGTCGGTGCGCGGCTCGCCGTCATCCGCGAGGAGGCTACAGCCGCTGCAGCAGCCGGGTCGCCGCGCACGCAGCCGGCCGCGCAACGCGAGCATGCAGCAACTGCTCGGCACTCTGCCGAACCCCAACCCTTGGGCGCGGTAGCCGCCGAGCGTCTCTCACCGGTGGTTCGCAAGCTGTGTGCCGATCACGCGCTCGACCCGAAGCACATCACCGGCACCGGCCGCGATGGCCGCCTCACGCGCGAAGACGTGCTGCAGCACCTTGCAAGCCGGGGCGGCGCTGGCCAGGCGCACAGCGTCACTCCGGCGGCGCGCCCGCTGCAGGCCGAAGCGCTGGCTGGCGCATCGAGCGCCATTGCGCTCAACAACGTCCGCCGGCGCACGGCCGAGCACATGACGAATTCGTGGACCACGGTGCCGCACGTGATGCAGGCCGTCGAAGCGGATTTTCACCGCGTTGCCGAAGCGCGGCGCAGAGCGGGCGAACAGTGGAAGCAGCGCGAAGGTTTCGCGCTCACCTATCTGCCTTTCATTGCACGCGCAGTCTCGGTCGCGCTGTCGAAGTTTCCCAATCTGAATGCCACTTTCGATGGCACGCAGCTTACACTGCAGCGGCGCATCAATCTCGGCATCGCGGTGGATCTCAATTTCCAGGGGCTCGTCGTTCCGGTGGTGAAGGACGTTCCCGCCAAATCGCTGCCGCAGCTCGCACGCGAGATCAACGATCTCGCGACCCGTGCACGCGCAGGCCGGCTGAAGCCCGATGACCTCACCGAGGCGACCTATACCATTACCAACAATGGCGCGTTCGGAACGCTCTTTACCGCGCCCATCATCAACGCGCCGCAGATCGCGATATTGTCCACCGACGCGGTGAGGAAGAGGCCGGTCGTGATCGAGGCAGCGGACGGCGACAGCATTGCGATCCGCCCGGTCGGCGTGCTCGCGCAGAGCTTCGACCACCGCGCGGTGGACGGCGCCTATGCGGCGGCTTTCCTTCAGGAAGTCAAATCGGTGATCGAGTCGCGCGACTGGCTGCAGGCGCTCGATGCATAGAGAGACGCTTATTTCCGATGGCGAGTAAAAATATCAAGGGCGCGCTGGTGGATCCGGCATGGCTCGATGCGCACCGCACCGATCCTGACGTGCGGCTCATCGAAATTGCGGGCATGGGACAGGAGCAAATGCAGGCCTACAAGGCCGGTCACGTGCCCGGTGCAGTGTGCTGGGAGTGGAAGGACATGCTATGGGACGCGTATGCGCGTGACTTTCCCTCGCCCGAAGAGTTTGCGCGGCGCTGCGGTGTTGCCGGAATCGGGAACGACACGACGGTCGTCTTCTATGGTGAGGGCGTGCAGTTCGGCATTTACGCGTGGTGGGCTTTTCGCTATTGCGGCCATGCGAAGGTGAAAGTGCTGGATGGGGCGCG
>DATFGD010000143.1:0-2335 GCA_035249725.1 Burkholderiales bacterium | reverse complement strand
GAAGCCACGGCCGAGGCGCGCAAGCGCGCGACCATACAAAAGGCGATTGCCCGCGCCCACGCGCGGTTGCAGCAGCGCGGGCGCTGAAAGCGCCCTTGGTGCCGCCCGCAGCCACAGGAAATTTAGTAGCATGTCGCACGGCATCCGACGGCGTGCGCCATGAATCGCATCAAAATCCGCGAGATCTTCAACCGGTTGCGCGCCGCGAATCCTGCGCCGCGGAGCGAACTCGAATTCGATTCGCCTTTCGAGCTGCTGATCGCCGTCATTCTCTCGGCGCAGGCGACCGACAAGAGCGTCAATCTGGCCACCAAGGAGCTGTTTCGGGAGGCGAATACGCCGCAGGCGTTTCTAAAGCTCGGACAGGAGGGGCTCGAGCGCCATATCCGGCGCATCGGGCTGTATCGCACCAAGGCCAGGAACATCGTTGCGACGTGCAAAATTCTGGTCGAACAGCACGGCGGCGCCGTTCCGCGCACCCGTGAAGAACTCGAGCGGCTGCCGGGAGTCGGCCGCAAGACGGCGAGCGTGATTCTCAACACCGCGTTTGGGGAACCGGCCATCGCGGTCGACACTCACATCTTTCGGGTAGCGAACCGGACCGGGATCGCCCCCGGCCGCAATGTGCTGACCGTGGAACAGAAGCTCCTGAAAGTCGTGCCGGAGGAATTCCAACGCGATGCGCATCACTGGCTCATTCTGCACGGCCGTTACGTGTGCCGCGCGCGCACGCCCGACTGCGGTAGATGCCTCATCAACGACCTGTGCGAGTACCGTTACAAGACGGTGGAGAAGAACGCCGCTTGATCGTTGACTCCCCTCCCATGTTCCAGCCTTCACGTGAAGAAGCCCGCCGCTTCTTCTTCGACACCTGGGAAAAGTACCGGCGCGGCGAGCCGCTGCAGGGGCTGGAACGCGTCGCGCTGCACGTGATCACGCTGCACCCCGAATACCACGCGATTCTCGACCAGCCGGAACGCTACGGCGCCCGCGACTACCAGCCCGAATCCGGGGAGACCAATCCGTTCCTCCACCTCGCGCTGCACCTGGCGGTCGAGGAACAGATTGCGATCGATCAGCCGCGCGGGATAAGCGCGCTTTTCCAGCGCCTGCTCGCAAAGACCGGCGCCGAGCACGACGCGAAGCATCTGCTGCTGGAATGCCTCGGGGAGACGATATGGCGCGCCCAGCGCGCAGGCACGCCGCCTGACGAAACGATCTACCTCGAATGCCTCGAGCGGCATGCCCGCCCGTGACGCGCGATTGATTGTCCTAATATTTGATCTGCAGGCCGCGCTGATGGGAATAAAACTCGGCGAGGTCCGAGATATCGCGCTTGGAAAGATTCGCGGCCTGAGGCGCCATGATGGCGTTCTTGCGCGCGCCGGATTTGTAGTCGTTGAGCGCCTTGACGATATAGTCGTAGTGCTGGCCCGCCAGCCGCGGAAACTCCGCGGACGGGCTGTTCCCGTCGGGTCCGTGACACGCGGCGCACGGCTTCGATTTTTCTCTCCCTGCAACCGGATCCGCGGCCAAGGCGCTGCCGCTTACGACGGCCATCGTGATCGCGATCAAAACATGCTTGTTCATCACCATTCCCCTCACACTCACTTCGCGGCCGACTGCGACTGCGCGGCGGCGTAATACGCCGCAAGGTCGGCCATGTCCTGCTCCGAGAGCGTGGCGGCTATCGCGCGCATGGAGGGGTGCGTGCGCTCACCCGACTTGTAGGCCTGCAGCGCCTTCACGATATATGCCGCATGCTGACCACCGATCTTGGGCACGCTGTACACCTCGGGGAACGCCGTCTTGTAGCCCGGTATGCCGTGGCAGCCGGCACACATGGAATTTTTCTCGTTGCCCGCAGCGGCGTTGCCTTCTGCAGCCGCAAGCGGGCCCGCTGCAGCGGCGAATGCAAAAGCGATGAAAGGAATGATCGCGAAATTCATGTGGTATTTTTCTCGATAACGGTCGGTTTTTCGGGCGTTAGTATACTCCGAGCGGCTGACATAATGAAACGCGTGCTGCGCTCGCGCCAGCCCGAAGCGTTGCGGCACTCGGCACGATGCCCGATAATGCAAGTCGGCGCACCGTCGTGCTCGACATAGTGAATTCGTCCTCCGCGCGTTTACATCCCTGGCTGCTCAGAATTTTTCCGTTTCTGCGCTGGCGCGCGTTGATCACCCGTGACACGTTGCGCGCGGACACGATGGCCGGTCTCGTCGGCGCGGCGATCGTCCTGCCCCAGGGCGTCGCCTTTGCCACGCTTGCCGGCATGCCACCGCAGTATGGGCTTTATGCCGCGATGGTGCCGGCAGTCGTCGCGGCGCTGTTC
>DATFGD010000142.1:0-3806 GCA_035249725.1 Burkholderiales bacterium | reverse complement strand
TTTCCAGTATCGGCCGGCACGCTTCGAGTATCGCCGCATCGCCGCCGACCATGATGGCCAGCTCGCCCGTAACGGCGCGCCGGACACCGCCCGAAACCGGCGCATCGATGAACTTCACACCGCGCGCCTCGAACAAGCCGCCCAGTGCCCGCGTGCTGACCGGCGAGGACGAGCTCATGTCGATCACCGTCGAGCCCACCTTCATGTTGGCCATCGCGCAGTTCTGCACGTTTGCGCTCTCGCCGCAGAGCGCTTTGCGCACCGCCTTGTCGTCGGGGAGCATGGTGATCACGGTGCCGCATTGCGTGCCGACTTCGGCGAGATTCGATGCGACTTCCACCTCGTGCGTCGATGCGAAGTCCGCGGTGCGTTTGGGATCGATGTCGTAGATCACCAGTTTGTATCCGGCCTTCGCCAGATTCGCCGCCATGGGCGTGCCCATGGCGCCGATGCCGATGAACCCGATCTTGCCTGGAATGGCTGCCATTCAAACTCCTCTACTCATTTCTTCCGTTTTTCCTGTGTCCGGCGCTGGTCCACACACGCGGCCAGCTCGGTGCCGCGCTTGCCTTTGCACGGCTGATAGATGCGATTCACGCGCTCGCAACGCTGCTTCGCGCTGGCGCTTTTCTTCGCGTCGCACCCGAGCGGCGACTGATTCGCACGCAGGCATGTATGCACCGCGCCGGTGTCGCGCTCCTTGCGGCAGAAGTCGACGGCGCGATTGTCCTCGGCGCAGCGTGCCTTGTCCGGCTCGAAACGGCAGTCCTTAGGGATGAGATGCGTGCCGCGCTCCGGTTCGAACTCAACCTGTGCGAATGCGGCGGACGTCGCGTGAAGCAGTATGCCCAGCACTACGCAATGCGTGACGGATAGGGAACGCCGGCGCGTCAGGGTTTTCATGAGGCCATATGGGAGAAACTCAACGCACCGCAGGGGACTCCAACCTTTTGCGTCTAAGCTTTAGCCTTCGATCTCAGCGCTTCTGCGCGAATTGCCGAAAGCGTCGTGCGCGGCGTGATGGCCTCCGGATCGATGCGCAACTCCAAAAGCGCCGACGTGCCCGCTTTCATCGCGCGCTCGAATGCCGGTGCGAAAGCGTCGGTGGTTTCCACGAGCTCACCGTGGATGCCGTATGCGCGGGCGAGCGCCGCAAAGTCGGGGTTTTTCAGTTCCGTCCCGCTCACGCGTCCGGGATACGCGCGCTCCTGATGCATGCGTATGGTGCCGTACATGCCGTTGTTGACGACGATGAAGACCACGCGCAGTCCGTACTGCACCGCCGTCGCCAGTTCCTGGCCGGTCATCAGGAAGTCGCCATCGCCCGCGAAAGCGACCACCGGCCGCTCGGGATGAACCAGTTTCGCTGCGATCGCTGCGGGCACCGCATAGCCCATGGCGCCGCTCGTGGGACCCAATTGCGTGCGAAATCCGGTGTAGCGGTAGAAGCGGTGCACCCAGATGGCAAAATTGCCTGCGCCGTTCGTGACGATCGTCTCGGGCGGCACGCGATCTCTCAGGAACGCGAGCACTTCGCTCATGTTGACGCGACCCGGCACCGAGACCGGTTTCTGCCACGCTTCGAAATCCGCGCGTGCGCCTTGCGTCCACTCCTGCCACACCGCGCGCACGGGCGAGAGCGCCCGCGCCGCAGCGGCAAATTCCGGCATGCCGGCATTGATGAGCAGATCGCCCTGATACACGCGCCCCAGTTCTTCCGCGCCGGCATGAATATGAACGAATCGCTGTTTCGGGCGCGGCACATCGACGAGCGTGTAATTCAAAGTCGTCCACTCGCCGAGACGCGCGCCGATGACGAGCAGGAGATCGCTCGCCCGTATACGTTCGGCAAGTTTGGGATTGAGACCCACCGCAACGTCTCCGACATAGTGCGGATCGCGATTGTCGATGAGGTCTTGGGCGCGGAATGAGCAGCCGACCGGAAGGTTGAAAGCGGACACGAAGTCCTTCAGGTCTTCGCACGCCTGCCGGCTCCATCCGCTGCCGCCCAGAATCGCGATCGGGCGCTCGGCTTGCGCCAGCATCGCGCGCAATTGCTGCATTTGTTCGGGGCCGGGGTGCGCCGCGACGCGCTGATAGCGACCGGCATCCGGCACGCTCGCCATCCCGGTCTGCATGTCTTCGGGCAGTGCCAGCACGACCGGGCCGGGCCGGCCCGACACGGCCGTATGAAAAGCGTGGCTCAGATACTCGGGCACGCGGTCGGCGCGGTCGATCTGCGCCACCCATTTCGCCATCTGACCGAACATGCGCCGGTAGTCCACTTCCTGAAATGCTTCGCGCTCCACCACGTCGTTGGCAACCTGGCCGATGAAGAGAATGAGCGGAGTCGAGTCCTGAAATGCGGTGTGCACACCGATCGATGCATTGCATGCGCCCGGCCCGCGGGTGACGAAGCAGATGCCCGGCCGCCCGGTCATCTTGCCATACGCCTCGGCCATGTTCGTTGCGCCGCCTTCCTGCCTGCAGATCACGAACTTGATCGCGTCGCGTTTGTCGTGCAGCGCATCGAGCACGGCGAGGTACGACTCGCCGGGTACGCCAAAGGCGAGATCGACGCCGTGGATCTGAAGCGCATCGACGAGAATTTGTGCGCCGGTCCGGGTGAGGGGTGCAGGGGCGTTCATGTCATTCGCTTGCCGGCATTACGGGGAGAAGTCGGGAACGGAAGCCTATCACGAAGCCCGGGTTGCGGCATCTCGCGCGTCTGCAGGTCTTATACTGCGACGGTGTTTCCTATCCGGAGCGGCATATGGCGGTGCTGGTGACGGGCGGCGCAGGATTCGTCGGACTCAATCTGGTCGAGGCGCTGCTCGAGCGCGGTGAAGAAGTGATTCTGTTCGACAGCGGCGCGCTGCCGCCGGCCGCGCAGCGCGCGTTGTCGCACCATGGCCGTCAGCTCAACGTGGCGCGAGCGGACGTGCGCGATGCCGCGCAGGTGAATCAGGTCTTCGAGTCGCACCGCATCGATTACATCGCGCACTGCGCCGCGGTGACTTCGGGACCGGCGCGCGAGAGCCGCGATCCGGCGACGATCATAGAGATCAACGTCCAGGGCACGCTCAATATTCTGGAAGCGGCGCGTGCCCATGCCGTAAAACGGGTGGTGTACAGCAGTTCAGGCGCCGTCTATGGCGAATCCCTGTATCGTCTCGCGCGGCTGTACGAAGAAGACCCGGTCATGCCGATCACGCTCTATGGCATCACGAAGTTCGCCGCGGAGCGGTTGTGCGCGCGGATGCGCGCATTGTGGGAGATCGACGTGGTGTGCGCCCGATTGGGTACCGTGATCGGGCCGTGGGAGCGCGATACCGGCGTTCGCGACAACTATGGCACGCACACGCAGCTTGCCGCGCTGGCGCTTGCGGGCCGGACCGCCGTGCTGACAGCGCGCGAAATTCGCCGCGACTGGATCTACGCTCGGGATGTGGTGGCAGGCTTGATCGCGCTGATCGAGGCGGCTCGACCCAGGCACCCCGTATACAACCTCTCGTCCGGCGTCGAATGGGTGGAGCCGATCCGCAACTGGTGTGAAACGCTCAAGTCGGCGTATCCCCGCTTTGAATATCGCGTCGCCGAGCCAGGCGAGGCGCCGAACATCTGGTATACCGACCAGGACCGCTACCCGATGGACATCGGACGCATCGCCCAGGACATGCGCTTTACGCCGCGCTACACCATGCAGGCGGCATACGCGCACTATCTCGATTGGCTGCAGCGCACGCCGGATACGCTTTGGCCGACGTCCTGAGTTTCGGGACCGTACAAGAAAACCCCCGGTTAAG
>DATFGD010000141.1:0-8547 GCA_035249725.1 Burkholderiales bacterium | reverse complement strand
CGACGAAGCGAGTGAGCGCGTGCTGGGTGTGCACATGGTCGGCCCCGAAGCGGGCGAAATCATGCAGGGATTCGCCGTGGCGCTGAAGTGCGGTGCGACCAAGCGCCAGTTCGACGCGACCATCGGAATACACCCGACCGTGGCTGAGGAATTCGTCACCATGCGCGAGCCCGAGCCAGCGGACCATGGCTGAACCATTTCGCGTTGCAGTAATCGGCGCCGGTTACTTCAGCCAGTTCCATCTCGAAGCGTGGCGCGCTATCCCGGGCGTCGAGCTTGTTGGCTTGTGCGACAGTGATAGCGCCAAAGCGCGCGCCCGCGCCGATCGCTATGGCATCGCGCGCGTGTTTGCCGATCCCGGCGCAATGCTCGATGCGCTGAGACCCGACCTCGTCGATATCGTCACCCCGCCAGCGTCGCACGCCTCGCTGGTCGCGCTCGCCGCCCAGCGAGGCGTACGCATCGTCTGCCAGAAGCCGCTTGCCCCCAGCTATCGCGAGGCGATGGATTTGGTAGGCCTCGCAGAAGAACCTGGCGTGCCGCTCGTCGTTCACGAAAACTTCCGCTTCATGCCGTGGTATCGGGAAGCGCGCCGGCTGATCGATTCGGGCACGGTGGGCACGCTGCACGCCATTGCGTTTCGCCTGCGCCCGGGCGATGGCCAGGGACCGCGTGCGTATCTCGAGCGCCAGCCGTATTTCCAGACCATGCCCCGGTTCCTGGTGTACGAGACGGCGATCCACTACATAGACACGTTCCGCTTCCTGATGGGCGAGGTAATCGCGGTCTATGCACGGCTGAGGCGCATGAATCCCGCCGTAGCGGGAGAGGATGCCGGCTACATCGTTTTCGAATTTGCAAACAGCGCAACGGGTCTCTTCGACGGCAACCGTCTCAACGATCATCCCGCGGCCAATCCGCGCCGTACCATGGGCGAAATGTGGCTCGAAGGTTCGAGCGGCGTACTGCGCCTCGATGGCGAAGCGCGCCTATGGTGGAAAGGCCATGGGGAGCCGGAAAGCGCGCATGAGTATGAGCGCGGCACGCATGCGTTTGGCGGCGGCGCGTGCGAGGCCTTGCAGCGCCACGTCGTGCGTCACTTCCTGGACGGCACACCGCTTGAAAACCGCGCGGCCGATTATCTCGAAAATCTCCGCGTGCAGGAGGCCGTGTATCGCTCGCATGCGGAAGGCCGCCGCATTGTTCTCGCGGATTTCGATCCCGTGGCCTGAGCGCGCTCAGGGCGCAAGGCGGTCGATGTGCCAGCGCGCATCCCGCCCGCGCCGGTATCGCAGCCGGTCGTGCAGCCGGTCGGCACGTCCTTGCCAGAATTCGAGCATAGCGGGGACGAGGCGATACCCGCCCCAATTTGCAGGGCGTTTCACTTCGCCGCTGCACTTCTCCGCTGCGGCTGCGTAACGCGCCTCGAGGGCGGCGCGGTCGGCGACCACTTCGCTTTGGGGTGAAGCGCACGCGGAGAGCTGGCTGCCGCGCGGGCGCGTTCTGAAGTACTCGTCCGATTCACGCGTTGAAACTTTCGCGACCCGCCCCTCGATCCGCACCTGCCGCTCGAGCGTGCCCCAGTAGAAGAGCAGGCTGGCCCGGTTGTTCTTTCCAAGCTCCCGGCCCTTGCGGCTCAGGTAGTTCGTATAGAACACGAAGCCGTGCGCGTCGAACCCCTTGAGCAGCACCATGCACACCGACGGCTGGCCCCCGGCCGTCGCCGTGGCAAGCGCTGCGGCATGGGGCAACGGCTTTTCTGCCGCACACGCCTCGCCGTACCACAACGCGAATTGCGCAATCGGGTCGTGTTCGACCGCCGCTTCGTTCAATGCCCGGTTGTTCTCTCCCACACGCTGGATTGTACTCGCTCAGCGTTGGCCCGCGGCGCCCTGCCGCAGCCGGCGGAATTTCGCGCTTTGCTCGCCAGCCAGCAACATCAGCGTGTCGCCCTCTACGCGATATACCGGCTGCGAGCGCAGCAGTTTGAAAAAACGGGCCTCGAACGTGCTGAGCGGTTCGGCGCAGGCGCGTCGGGTTGCGATCAGCGCGTCGACTTCGAGTCTGCCTTCGACGTGATATGCGGCGGCGCTCCCGCGATTGCAGCCGCTGAATGCGGCGATGCGCCCTTCCTCGAAGATGAGCGTCGCGCGCGGTACGCCGGGGATGCGACCCGCTCCGATGAACGTCGAAGTAACGAGCTCCCATTGGCCCTCCGAGGCGGATACCGGGATTCTGGGCACGGCGGCGGGACCCGGGGATTCGACCGTCTGAGGAACAGCGCATCCGGCCAACGCGGCAGCGAGCGTGAGGCCCGCAAGCGCGCGTTCCAGGTGAATACGGGGGGGCATGACGCTGTTCTCCTTATACCGAAGCGCGGACGCCATATAGACCGCGTGAGGTCAAGTCGTGTTCCTGGACAGCGGCGTGCGGGATCAAGCCGGCACAGCCTTTATGTGCGCGGCGCGGTTCCGCGCCGGTTCGTGAGAAACTCTGACAGCACACGGGCGGTATGGGAGATGCTGCCGGCGGCTCGTTTGCAGCCACGCATCGAGTCAGCGGCTTGACGAATGAGATCGTCAGGCGTGCCTTCCGCCACCAGCCGTCCACCGGCATCGCCGCCTTCGGGTCCGAGATCGAGTATCCAGTCGCACTCGGCGATGATATCGAGATTGTGCTCGATCACGACCACCGTATTCCCGGCATCGACCAGTTGATGCAGCACATGGATGAGCTTCTCGACATCGGCCATATGGAGTCCGACCGTAGGCTCGTCCAGCACGTACAGCGTGTGGTGGCCAGCGTCCTGGCCGCGCACCTTCGCCAGTTCGGTGACGAGTTTGATGCGTTGCGCCTCGCCTCCGGATAGCGTCGGACTCTGCTGGCCGAGCTTGAGATAACCGAGGCCGACCTCCTGCAGCAGTCTGAGGCAACGATGAATCGGCGGCTGCGCGCTGAAGAACTCGAGCGCCTCGTCCACGTTCATCGCGAGCACGTCGCCGATAGAACGGTCCTTGAAACGGACCGCAAGCGTTTCGGAATCGAAGCGCGCACCCTGGCACGTCTCGCAAGGCACCTTCACATCCGGAAGAAAGCTCATCTCGATTTTTCGCAGGCCCTGACCGTCGCAGCTCTCGCACCGGCCGCCCTTCGTGTTGAACGAAAAGCGGCTCGCGGTGTAGCCGCGCATCCGCGCTTCGGGCACTTCCGCGTAGAGGTGCCGGACGCGGTCCCAGAAGCCGACGTAGGTCGCCGGACACGAGCGCGGCGTCTTGCCGATCGGCGTCTGATCGACTTCCAGTACTCGCCCGACGTGCTCGAAACCCGCTATGTCGCGGCAGCCTGATGCACGCGCGGCGGCCGCGTTCCTTTCGCGACGGCCGCCGGTGCGCCGTTCTGCGAGCAGGCGGAAGAGATTGCGATAGAGCACGTCGCGCGCGAGCGTGGACTTGCCTGACCCGGACACGCCGGTCACCGCGACGAGCCGGCCGAGCGGGATACGGGCGTGCACATCCTTGAGGTTGTGCAGGTTCGCGCTGACGACTTCGAGAAACGGGCCACGGCGTTCGATCGGGCGGGCGGCATGCAGCGGATGCAGCAGCGGTTGCGCAAGAAACCGCCCGGTGATCGACTCCGGCTGCTGCATGAGATCCGCCGCAGAACCGACAGCGATCACGCGACCTCCGCGCTTGCCGGCGCCCGGCCCGAGATCGACGACGTGGGCTGCACGGCGAATCGTTTCTTCATCGTGTTCGACGACCACCAGCGTGTTGCCTTTCGCCTGCAGGCGCTCCAGCGTCTGCAGCAGGATGCGATTATCGCGCGGGTGGAGCCCGATCGTCGGCTCGTCGAGGATGTAACACACGCCGCGCAGATTCGAGCCGAGTTGCGCTGCGAGCCGGATGCGCTGCGCCTCTCCGCCGGACAGCGTCGGCGCCGAACGGTCGAGCGCGAGATAGGAGAGGCCGACTTCATCGAGAAAGGAGAGCCGCGAGCGCAATTCGCCCACCATGTCACGCGCGATCTCGGCCTCTCGGCCTTCCAGCACAACACCGTTGAAGAAGGCCTTGACCTCGGCCACCGGCAACGCGGTAAGGTCGGCGATTGACCGCCCGCGGTATCGCACCGCCAGCGCTTCGCGATTGAGCCGCTTGCCGTTGCACGACGGGCAGGGTTCGTCGATTTCGAGCCATTCCAGCCACGAGTCGAGTACCTGATCTTCCGCGCCGGTGCGCGCCCGCTCTTCCTCCCAACCGACCTCATCCAGTGCGAGACCCGTGCCATAACACCGGGCGCACCATCCGTGCTTCGAATTGAAGGAGAAGAGCCGCGGGTCGAGTTCGGGAAAGCTGCGGCCGCACCCGGGACACGCCCGCTTCGTGGAGAACGTCGCTTCGGTCATGCGCGCGAGCGCGGGATCGCGCTTTTCCATCGCCTGAGCCAGCGAGCCCAGATTGCCCAGCACGTTGATGACACCACGCCCCGCGTCCAGGGCGCGCGCCAGCGCGGCGCGAAGGGCGGCTTCGTTTTGCGGCGTGACGCGCACGTCGGCAACCGGCAGTTCGATCGTGTGCTCCTTGAATCGCGAGAGCCGGGGCCAGGAAGCGGTCGGCAGAAATTGGCCGTCCACGCGCAGGTGCGTATGACCGCGCCCTGCGGCCCAGCGGGCGAGTTCGGTGTAATACCCCTTGCGCGCAACGACGAGCGGCGCCAGCAAGCCGATGCGCGTGTCGCGGTAGTCGTGCAGTATGCGCGCCGCGATGGCTTCTGCGCTCTGCGGCTCGATCGCGGCATCGCAATCGGGGCAATGCTGGCGTCCGAGCTTGGCATAGAGCAGCCGCAGGAAGTGGTAGATTTCCGTGAGCGTTGCGACCGTGCTTTTGCGGCCGCCGCGGCTCACGCGCTGTTCGATCGCCACCGTCGGCGGAATGCCGAATATCGCGTCGATATCCGGCCGCGCTGTCGCCTGTACGAACTGACGCGCGTAGGCGTTGAGCGATTCGAGGTAGCGCCGCTGCCCCTCGGCGAACAGGATGTCAAATGCGAGCGTCGATTTGCCCGATCCGGAGACGCCGGTTACGACGGTAAACGTGTCGCGCGGCAGCTCGACATCGATGTTCTGGAGATTGTGCTCGCGTGCGTTGTGGATGCGTATGGACCGGGGGCCGCCATATCGCGCATCGGCGAGCGCCCGGCGGGTCTCGACGAGTGGCTTCAATGGCGAGGCCATCTCCATCGAACTGCCCCAGGGATAGCGAGCCTCCGCGGCGATTTCCCGGTCGCGACTGAGCGCGCATTCGTAGTCGCGCAGCGCTTTCCCGGTATGTGAGAGCCGGTGTGCCATCAGGTCGGCCGGCGTTCCGCTTGCCACGATTTCGCCCCCGGCCTCACCGCCCTCGGGACCGAGATCGATGATCCAGTCCGCGGCGCGCACCACCTCGAGATTGTGCTCGATGACGACAAGCGAATGTCCCGCGGCGAGAAGCTGGCGGAAGGCCCGCAACAGCTTGCTCACGTCGTCGAAGTGCAGTCCCGTGGTGGGCTCGTCGAAGAGAAAGAGCATTCCCCCATTGTGTGCGGCGATGACTGTCGACTGGTCGCGCGCTTTACGGGAATCGGCATTGCGTCGCGATGACGTGGCGGTCGCGAGATAGCCGGCGAGTTTGAGGCGTTGCGCTTCGCCGCCCGAGAGCGTCGGAACCGGCTGCCCGAGCTTGACGTAATCGAGTCCGACGTCGGCGAGCGGCTGGAGCGCGCGCCGGATGTCGGGATACTGCGCGAAAAATTCGAGCGCCTGGGTCACCGTGAACTCCAGCACGTCGGCGATGGAGCGGCCGCTTATCGTCAGTTCCAGCACTTCGCTGCGGTAGCGGCGGCCGTCGCACTCGGGACAGCGCAAGTACACGTCCGACAGGAATTGCATCTCCACGTGTTCGAAGCCGTTGCCGCCGCAGCTCGCACAGCGGCCGGTTCCGGAGTTGAAACTGAACGTGCCGGTGGTATACCCACGCTCCTTCGCGAGCGGCAGTTTTGCGTACAGCGCGCGGATTGCGTCCAATGCGCCGACGTAGCTTGCCGGGATCGAACGCGTGGTGCGGCCGATCGGCGACTGATCGACGAGCACGACATCCGCGATGTGCTTCTCACCCCTGAGCGCGCGGTGCCGGCCGGGCGCTTCGGTCGGTTTACCTTTGGCCCGCAGCAGCGCGGGATACAGCACGTCCTGAACGAGGGTGGACTTGCCCGAGCCGGAGACGCCGGTGATGCCGACCAGACACTGGAGTGGCAGGGCGACGTCGATGCCCTTGAGGTTGTGCTGTGCCGCCCCGAGAATTTCGATCGCAACCCCCTCGTGAGGTGGCGCACCGCCGCGGATCGCGTCGGCGCGCCGGCGTCCCGCGAGGTAATCGGCGGTCAATGTCCGCGCGCGCTTCAGCTCTTCGGGTGCCCCGAAGAACACCACTTCCCCGCCGCGCTCGCCGGGGCCGGGCCCCATGTCGAGCAGGCGATCGGCCGCGAGCATCACTTGGGGGTCGTGCTCGACCACCACCAGCGTGTTCCCCGCATCGCGCAGCCGCTGCATGATGTCGATCACACGGCCCATGTCGCGCGGATGCAGGCCGATCGACGGTTCATCCAGCACGAACAGCGTGTTGACGAGCGATGTGCCGAGCGCGGTGGTGAGGTTGATGCGCTGGACTTCACCCCCGGAAAGCGTGCGCGACTGGCGGTCGAGCGTGAGATAACCGAGCCCCACCGCGGTAAGGTACTGAACCCGTGTACGGATCTCCTTCAGCACAAGCTCGGTCGCTTTGTCGCTCACGCCAAGCGTTTCGATGAATGCGCGGCAACGGTCGATCGGCAGCAGCACGAGATCGTGCAGCGTGAGCCCCGGCAGTTCGGCGAGCGCGGCGGCGCCGAAACGCGCCCCGCGCGGCATAAAGCGCGGGTGCGCGCACAGCACCCGGTCCGCGTCCTCCTTGGTGCCGAGCCGCCAGTAGAGGGCCTCGCTCTTCAATCGTGCCCCGCCGCACGCCTCGCACGCGGTATAAGCGCGATACTTCGAGAGCAGCACGCGGATGTGCATCTTGTAGGCCTTGGTCTCGAGCCATTTGAAGAAGCGGCTCACGCCATACCAGGTGCCGGGCCACGATTTGCGCCAACTCACCCATTCGCCTTCGCCCTCCAGCACCCAGCGCCGTTGTGCTTCCGTAAGTTCGCGCCATGGCGTGTCGAGCGGGATGCCGCGCTTTTTGGCGTACTGCACGAGGTCGTCCTGGCATTCGTGGTAGCTCGGCGTCTGCCACGGCCGGACGGCGCCGTCGCGCAACGTCCGGGATGCGTCTGGAACGATGAGGCCGTAGTCGATGCCGATTACGCGGCCGAAGCCCCGACAGGCGTCGCAGGCGCCAAGCGGCGAATTGAACGAGAAGAGGCCGGGGGTTGGGTCCTGATAGTGGATGTCGCAATCAGCGCAATGCAGGTCGGACGAGAAGCGCCAGATCGTCTCCCCGCCGTCGACGTGCACGTTGACGCGCCCCTGGCCGACTTTCAGCGCGGCTTCCAATGCGTCGATTACCCGCGCGCGCTCCGCGGAGCCGGCACGCACGCGGTCCTGCACGACTTCGAGCGAGCGGTTATTCTCGTGCAGCAAGCGCGTATAGCCCTGCGCGGCGAGCAACGCTTTCACTTCATTCACCGAAAAATTCTTCGGCACGGTCACCGGAAAAGCGATGACGAGCCGTGGATCGCCTGCTCCCTGTGCCCGCTGCATGATGTCCGCAAACACGGTTTGCGGGGTGTCCCGCCGCACCGGTGCGCCGCACCCGCTGCAGTAGAGGCGCGCCGCCCGCGCAAAAAGCAGTTTCAGGTGGTCATTGAGCTCCGTCATCGTTCCGACGGTGGAACGAGAGGTGCGAACCGGATTGACCTGATCGATGGCGATGGCGGGGGGGATGCCCTCGATCGCATCGACCTGCGGCTTGTCCATGCGGTCGAGAAACTGCCGCGCGTAGGGCGAGAAGGTCTCGACGTAGCGCCGCTGGCCTTCCGCGTAGAGCGTATCGAATACGAGCGAAGACTTGCCGGACCCCGAGACGCCGGTCACGACGATCAGTTCGTTGGTCGGTAAAGCGAGCGTGAGGTTCTTGAGATTGTTCTGGCGCGCGCCGCGGATGACGATCACATCTTGCTCGGACTTCTGCATCAGGGAGGCGGTGTTGACTTCGGCCTGCGGCAAAAGCGCGCTATTTTAGCGCGTGCACGACGTGGCTGCGCCGGAAACAAAACGGGGCAGCCTGCGCTGCCCCGGGTCGGAGTGCGATGCTGCTATGCCGACCTGAGCGCTGCCGTCACCTTGTCCGGCGTAAACGGCACCGAGCGCATCCGCGCGCCGACTGCATCGTAGATCGCATTGGCGATCGCGGAGGGCACCACCGCGGCGGCCGGCTCGCCCGCGCCCCATGGACGCTCGTTCGGCCGATCGATGAGGTCGATCACCACCTCGGGAACGTCCGGGAAGGTGAGGATGGGATAACTCTTCCAGTC
>DATFGD010000140.1:0-2769 GCA_035249725.1 Burkholderiales bacterium | reverse complement strand
AAGCTCGTGAGCGCGCTTACGGTACACAACGTGCTTCGCGCCGAACGCCCCGATCTCCCCGAAGCGCTTTACGGGTCGTTCCATGTGGACTGGCGCGGAGAGGAACCAGCCGGTGAAAACGCGTGTTTCACGCTGCCGATGTACAGCGAGCGCGAGGGCAAGGTGACGACGCGCATCGTGAGCCGCCCCTACTACGAATCGGCCGCGCGTCACGGCGCGCAGTATCGGCCCACCGC
Source organism: Burkholderiales bacterium (assembly GCA_035249725.1). GTDB lineage: Bacteria > Pseudomonadota > Gammaproteobacteria > Burkholderiales > SG8-41 > DSOT01. Next base: position 2,533 of record DATFGD010000140.1, on the reverse strand, counting down.
GATCCAGCTCGAAGCGCTGGAGAAGGTGCAGGAAATCGCAAACCGCCCGGAGCTGATGCTCACCATGGACTTTCAGGAAGGCGACATCCAGCTCATCAACAACCATGTGCTGCTGCACGCGCGCGAAGCGTACGAGGACTATCCGGAGCCCGGGCGCGAGCGGCACCTGCTGCGCATGTGGATCGCGGTAGACGACGCGCGGCGCCGGCCGCTCGCCGATGCGCTCTCCGATCGCTATCGCTGGGTCGAGTGCGGCGGCATCCCGGCACGTTTTTGAACGTCAACGATGTTGGAACAGGAGGAAGAATGGCTGAGCAACAACAGAGCGTGAATCCGCAACAAGACAGGGATAATCAGGCCGCGATGCGCGCAGACGAGCGCTTCGACTATTCGGCGATCGTCGATCGCAAGCCGCTGAAGATGCCCAAAGGCGTGCGCATGATCGTGTGGCCGGTCGTCAATATCGAACACTGGGAAATTACGCGCCCGATGCCGAGGCAATATTCCAATCCCCCGGGCGGGCAGACGATCGTGCCCGACGTCCAGAACTGGGGCTGGCACGAATATGGAATGCGCATCGGCATCTGGCGCATCATCGACGCTCTCAGGAAGCATCGCATCAAGCCGACCATGTCGATCAACGCAAAAGTGTGCGAAACGCGTCCGCGCGTCGCGCAGGCGGCGCTCGATGCGGGCTGGGAGTTCATGGCACACACCTACGTACAGATGCCGATACACAAGGTCGAGGACCAGCGCGCGATGATCCGTCAGACGACCGATGTCATCAAAAAATTTACCGGGAAACCACCGACTGGATGGCTTGGGCCGGGCCGCGGTCAAACGCCGGCGACGCTGGACTACGTCAAGGAGGCGGGATTCACCTGGTTCGGCGACTGGGTCATGGATGAGCAGCCGTTGGATGTCAGAACCAAGCACGGTCCCATACTGTCGATTCCGTACTCGGTCGAATTGAACGATATCCAGATCATGCTCAACGGCATGCACGAATCGGATGCAATGCTGACGCGCGTTCGCGATGCTTTCAAGCTGCTTTACCGCGAATCAGCGAAAGGCGCACGGATTCTTTCCTTCGGTGTGCATCCGTACATCAGCGGCGCGGCACATCGGTTCCCGTATTTCGATGCGATGCTCGCCTATCTGAGAAAGCAAAAAGGCGTGGTCTTCTGGCAGGGCGAGGAGATTCATGACTGGTATCGCGACGCCACACGCGCGAGCTGATCCAGGTACAAAGCGACGTTTCCACAAGCCAGGCATGGATTGCCGGTATTGCAAACAGGAAAGAGGAGCTAACATGGCGACGAGACGCAGAATCCTTCAATGGTCCGGGGCCGCGCTTGCCGCGGCGGTGCTGCCGCGGCTGGCATCCGCACAGAATTGGCCGACCAAGCCGATCCGGGCAATCGTGCCTTTCACGCCGGGATCGACCACCGACGTGGTCGGTCGCATCGTGCTCAACGAACTCTCTGCTGCGCTGGGCCAGAATATCGTCGTTGAGAACCGCTCGGGTGCCGGCGGCTCGATCGGGACCGCTGTGGCCGCGAAGGCGGAGCCGGACGGCTACACGATACTGATCAATGCGTCGGCGTATTCGGTCGCGCCTGCGGTGTATCCCAACTTGCCTTATGACGCAAGCCGCGATTTTTCGGGGGTCGCCGTCTTCGGTGTCGTGCCCAATGTGACGCTGATCTCGCCGTCCAAGGGCATCAAAACGCTCAAGGAACTCCTCGAAAGCGCGAAGAAACGCCCGATGACGTTTGCCTCGGCCGGCGTCGGAAGCGCCACGCACTGGGCTGCAGAGCGCTTGCTGCTGAGCGCCGGCGTCAAGGCGACCCATGTTCCCTACAAAGGAGGTCCGGAGGCGCTCACCGACGTGATGACCGGCCGCGTGGATTTCATGTGCACCGGCATTGGGTCAGGGCTCAGTTTCATTCGCTCGGGCAAGTTGATCCCGCTCGCCGTGAGCACGGTGAAGCGCTCGAGCGCGCTGCCGGATGTGCCGACGACCATCGAGGCCGGCTACCCGAACAGCGACTTCAGCTTCTGGAACGGCTTGCTGGTGCCGGCAAAGACGCCGCGCAACATTGTCACCCGGCTGCATGGGGAAACACAGAAAGTGCTGCGCTCGCCAGCCGTGGTCGAGAAGTTCAAGCCGTTGGCAATGGAGCCGATGCCCCTCACGCCGGCGGAATTCGCCGCGCTGATCAAGAAAGAGATCCAGAACAACATCGCGCTTGCTAAGGCGGTGGGGTTGAAGTTCAACTGATACCAAGAGGGATGGCACGAAGCGCCGGCGTTGTAGTTTTCCCCTCCTTCGACGAGGAGCGGGGTCGCGAAGCGCCGGCGTTGTCTTCCCCTCCTTCGATGAGGAGGGGTGGCGCGAAGCGCCGGGGTGGTGAGATCGGTACATGAAGTTCTCGGCATCCATCGGCCTGGAGTAGCGCCAGCCATCGACCTCGTGTGACCCTTCTTACTAACACGCTGTAGAGGAAGAGCCACAACACTTTGTCCCGTC
>DATFGD010000139.1:0-2656 GCA_035249725.1 Burkholderiales bacterium | reverse complement strand
TATTTTTCGGCGATGGCAACGGCGTCTCTTAGCCGCGTTGGACGGAAGCTCGACGTTGTCGTGGTCGGCATCTACACTGATTTGTCGATCGGCGACATTCCGCGAATTGCGGCGGTTGATCGCTACGGCGATCAGGTGATCTTTGATCAGATCGCAGTCTCGCGACGAACCTATGAGGCTCTCATGATGTCGCGATGGCGCCGACTGGCCGTCTCGGCGAACACCACCATGCGGCGATTGTCGTCGACTTATAATCGCATCTTTCCACCGCGGGCATCTTCGAAGTTCGCAGTTCCAATGACGCATGCACCGGATGGAGCGCTCGAAATATGGCGCGAACGCGTGCTAGCCAACCTTCATGCCCTCAGCGCCGCGACCAAGCTCCCACCATCACGCTTGATCGTCTGGCTCATTCCGTCAAATCACGATCTCCACAGCATATGGCAAGCGGGACGAACCGGCAGTGCTGTCCCTGATTACGTACAACGGGCCGACCGATTCTGGACAGAAACCGCTAGACGATTCTCATTTGCAGAATTCGAAATGGTCGATGCGCGGAACGTCATTCAACAATTGTTCTTGAATGAAGGACGGTACCCGTATTCGGTCTCCGGTCATTTCCGTCCGATTGCTTACCGCACCGTTGCACAGTTGATTGTCCCGCGCGTAGCGCTTGCTTTGGGAAATCATCAAACCTACCCTTGAGAAAGTGGAACCTGGATCGAGGGTAAACTTCTGCCTGCACGCGTGCGCCGCCCGTAGCCCGCAAGGGTGGGTTAGGCGCGCACGGTTGTGCGTCAGGCACACCCTGAGTATCGCGTGTTGGTGCGGATGCACGTATGCCGCCGGGCATCGCATGTCCTCGAAAATATTCCTGGAAGTCTCTTGACAGCATTCCTATAGGATAATATACAGGAGCCGTCCGATCCATCGAGGGGACGCGAACCGGTTGCTCCGTTCGTGTGGATCGGGCCGGCGCCCGCGGGCAGGACGAGCAGGTCCGCACTCGGGCGGCGTCGGGACCAGGCCCGGCAACGGCCACTACGAGCCAGCCCGCGAGGAGCTCGCTGACGTCTCGGGACGGAATCCCCGAGCGAAAGCGCCCCCCGACGACCGTACAAACGCCGGACGGCGCGCCGCGAGGCGCCTTTTGTTAACGTCGCGCCGACCGGCGCGCCGTCGCCCCTCATCTTGAGGGGCAGAGAAAGGAAGAGGGCGTACCCCGCGCCGACACAAGAACAGGGGGCAGCGAAGCGTTGGCTTCGCCAATTGGCAATCCCCCGGGCATTTCACGGCTGTTCTTCGGGTGATAACAAGACGACAAAGCAAGAGGAGGATCGCATGGCGCGCAGCAACGACCGCATTCTCGTCACCCATGTCGGCAGCCTGATACGTCCGCCGAAGCTTGTCGAACACCTGCGCAAGATCGAGGACAAGCAGCCTTATGACGAGGGCGCCTATGAAGCCTGCCTCAAGGAATCGATTGCCGAGCTGGTGCAACAGCAGGCGGACGCCGGCGTCGACATCGTCTCGGACGGCGAATTCAGCAAGGGCGTCAACTGGGCCTTCTACATCCACAGCCGACTCGGTGGCATCACGGTGCGGCCGATCACGCCCGAGGAGGCGAAGGATCCGATGGCCTCAATGGCGGGCGGGCGCGACCGCGACGCTTTTCCGGAATTCTACAAGGAATATGACGAGGCCTCGGGCCTCGGGAAACGTCTCGGCCGCCGCATCATCATCAACGGACCGCTGAGCTACACCGGCCATGCGCAGGTTGCGCGCGACATCGCCAATCTCAAAGCGGCCGCCGCCAAATCGAACGTCGAAGCCTTCCTGCCGGTGGTCGCGCCGGCAAGCGCGCTGCCCGGCGCCAAGAACGAGCACTACCACAACGACGAAGCCTATCTGTTCGCGCTCGCCGATGCGCTGCACGAGGAATACAAGGCGATCGTCGACGCCGGGCTCCATGTGCAGATCGACGACGCCTTCCTGCCCTATATGCACGAGCGCATGGTGCCGCCGATGACCAACGCGCAGTACCGTTACTGGGCGCAGATGCGCATCGATGCGCTCAATCACGCGCTGCGCGGCATCCCCGAGGAGAAGAGCCGCTATCACATCTGCTGGGGAAGCTGGAACGGGCCGCACGCCTTCGACGTGCCGCTCAAGGAGATCGTCGACCTGCTGCTGCAGGTGAAGGTCGGCCACTACAGCTACGAGGCCGCCAATCCGCGCCATGAGCACGAATGGACCGTGTGGCAGACCGTAAAGCTGCCGCCCGGCAAGGTGCTAATCCCCGGCTGCATCAGCCATGCGACCAACATTGTCGAGCATCCCGAGCTGGTGGCGCAGCGCCTCACCCGCCTCGCCAACATCGTTGGCCGCGAGAACGTGATGGCGGGCACCGACTGTGGCTTCGCGCAGAGCCCGTTCGCCAAGCGCGTGCACGAGAGCATCATGTGGGCGAAGCTGCGTTCGCTCGCAGAAGGCGCGCGGATTGCCAGCGCGGAACTGTGGGGCCGCCGCTCGGCGGCATAGCGGGAGACCGACCATGCGTGACCACAAGCTCAGCAAAGCGATCGATCGGCGCGGCTTCGTCACAGGCGCGGCCTTGGTTGGAGCGACAGTCGCAACGTCCACCGTCGCGGCCAGA
>DATFGD010000138.1:0-4177 GCA_035249725.1 Burkholderiales bacterium | reverse complement strand
CGAAATCGTAGACGTATTGAACGCGGACGGGGTTGCCGATTTCGTTCATGGCGCGGCTCGCAATTCAGGGAAAATCAGTCTAGCATACGGCCACTACCGTCGAGGAATGCGATGCTCAAAGTACTGATCGTGCACGGTGCCGGGATGAATATGCGCGGGAAAGCGCAAGTCGACATCTTCGGCCCCATGACGCTTCCCGAGTACGACGACCACATCCGTCAGTATGCCGACGAGCTGAAGCTCGAGGTGGAGATATTCCACTCGAACGTCGAAGGTGAAGTGATCAACAAGTTCTACCAGGCGCACGACCGCGGCGTCGATGCGGCCATCATCAACCCCGCGGGTTACACAACCGGTTATCCCGCGCTGATGGGTGCGATCGCGCAAGTGCGCTTTCCCACCATCGAGTTGCACATTTCCAACCCGGCGCGGCGCGGACGTGAATCCGAAATTGCCCGCGTGTGCCGCGGGGTCGTCACGGGATTCGGGATTTACGGCTACTACCTCGCCCTTAGCGGATTGCGCGATTTGCTCCGGGTTGCGGGCAAGAAAACCAGCGAACGAAAATAATTTGCGCGGCTAGAAGCCGAGTCGGCGTATGGGCGAGTCGTAGAGCAGCAGTTTCATAGCGGCGTCTCACCGGGCGACTCGAGGCCTTTGGCTTTGATTACTTCCGCTGCGGCCGGCGTCGAGACAAAAGCGAGCAGCGCGCGCGCGGCATCCGCTTCCGGCGCGGTGCTAAAAATCCCTGCGGCAACGACGGTCGTTTTCTGCAGCGCCTGGGGTATCGGGCCGATTACCTCAACGCCCCGCACCGCCATCAGTTCCGAGATCTGCTGGATCGCGATCTCTGCTTCACCGCGCGCAACCAGTTCGCCAACAAGCCCGCCGGGCTGCCGCCTCGCCTTGGCCTGAACCGCCTCCGCGATGCCGAGACGCTCGATCAGATCGGCGAAGTGCATGCCGCTTGCACCATCGATGGTGTACGCGACCGATTGCGCATTGAGTATCGCGGCTTTGAACGCTTCGATCGAGCTGATATCGGGCTTGGGCGCGCCCGAGCGCACCGCCATGCCGATGGAGGAGCGTGCCAGTACCCGCGTATCCGGCGCCACGATGCCCTCTTTCGCGAGTTCGCCGATGGCGCCCGCGCCGATGATCGCGAGATCGGCCGTCTCGCCGCTCCGGATGCGCTTCAACATGAGTTTCGCCGGATCGTAGCTGATTGCGATCTTATGGCCGCTCGACTTCTCGAACTGCGGCAGAATTTCTTCCATCACACCGCGCATGCTGTTTGAACACATCACTTTGACTGCCGCCATAAGGCTCACCCTTCAAGACGTTCTGCCGGAGAAACGCGTGACCGGATCGTTACACCCGGAATAGACGGACATATAGTAACCTCTCGCCTGGAGTAGTGTCGCGGCAGTCTGCCTGCCCGTTCGAGCAGCCGCTTCGTTGCGACAAAGGAGGAGATGCGATGCTGTTTCCCACGACCCTGGTCGGCAGCTATCCCCAGCCCGAGTGGCTGATCGACCGCAAGAAGCTCGCCGGGCGCTTCCCGCCGCGCGTGAGAGCGCGCGAGCTATGGCGCATTCCCGAGCCGCTGCTCGCCGAAGCGCAAAACGACGCGACGCTGCTTGCGATCCGCGCGCAGGAAGAAGCCGGTCTCGACATCATCACCGACGGCGAGATTCGCCGCGAGAGTTATTCGAATCGCTTTGCTACCGCGCTCGAGGGCGTGGATATCGACAATCCCGGCACCGGGCTCGACCGCTCGGGGCATCCCAATCCCGTGCCCCGCATCGTGGGCAGGATCCGGCGCCGCCATCCGGTCGAAGTGGCGGACGTGAAGTTCCTGCGCGCGCATACCCGAAAGACGATCAAGATGACGGTGCCCGGGCCGTTCACCATGTCGCAGCAGGCGCAGAACGATTATTACCGGACGGAAGAAGAGGCGGCGATGGACTACGCTGCCGCGGTGAACGAGGAAATTCGCGATCTCTTCGCCGCCGGTGCCGACATCGTGCAGATCGACGAGCCGTACATGCAGGCGCGGCCGGAGAAAGCGCGGCAGTACGGTCTGAAGGCGCTCAACCGGGCGCTGGAGGGCATTGCCGGCACGACGTGCGTGCACATCTGCTTTGGCTACGCAGCGATCATTCACGAGCGGCCGTCCGGATACTCGTTTCTGAGCGAGCTTGCCGGGTGCAGTTGCAGGCAGGTCTCGATCGAGACGGCGCAGTCGAAACTCGACTGTTCCATACTGAAGACGCTTCCGGGAAAGAAGATCCTGATCGGCGTGATCGATCTCAGCGATGCGAGCGTCGAAACGCCGGAGACCGTGGCGGCGCGCATCCGGCGCGCACTGCCCTATGTCGACGCGCACGACATCTACGTCGCGACCGACTGCGGCATGAAATATCTGCCGCGCGAGTCGGCGTTCGGAAAACTGTGTGCCATGGTGGAAGGCGCGAAGATCATGCGCGCCGAACTGAGACAAAACCAATGACAGAGCGTGTGCTGCGTGTTCGCAATTGCCTACGCGCGGCATTCTGGACCGCCTCGAGCGGGACTTCCGCCGTCCCGTCTGTCTTCCATCCGTGCAACGGCGTGGCAGACATGTCGCGTAAGCGAAGCGCTGCCGGTTAACGGTTGATTGCAACGATGCTCGCTTCCCATGGCCGTTACCGGTACTCCGGCATCGATACGCGTCCCCAATACCGGTGGCCCGAACGTAAATCGCTCGCGCTGTACGTTGCGCTCAACATCGAGCATTTTCCCTTCGGTACGCCCGGCGGCATCGACCTCGATCGTGAGACGAAACCATGGAGTCAGCGCAGCTGGCTGTGGCGCGAGTACGGCAATCGCGTCGACGCGTGGCGGCTCGCGAGCCTGTTCGACGAGTTGGACATCAAGGTCGGCGTGATCGTCAATGCGGCGAACTACGAGCACTGCCCTGAACTGCTCGCCCGCTATCGAAACCGCGGCGACGAGATGATCGGACACGGGATCTCGAACGGCACTGCGCGACCCATCGACATGTCCGAAACGGAGGAGCGCGCCATGGTAGAGGAGGTAACGGCGCGCATGACGGCAGCAGATGGCAGCCGGCCTGCGGGCTGGCTCTCACCGTATCTCACTCCCAGCCTCGCCACCACCGATCTGCTGATCGAGAACGGCTACGAATACGTGCTCGACTGGGGCATATGCGACGAGCAGCCATTCTGGGTGAAGGGCAGGCAGGGAAAGATACTGGCGGTCCCGTATCCGATCGAGCTCAACGACCAGCCGGCGATCGTGGGCCGTCGCCACACGGCCGCCGAATACGCAGATATGCTGGTCGATCAGTTCGACGAAATGATGCGGCGCTCGGCGCACGCGCCGCTCGTTTTCGGCATGTCGCTGCACAGTTTCATCGTGGGTCAACCGTTTCGCATCGTGCACCTGCGGCGCGCGCTCCAGCACATGCTCCATCAGCGCGAGCGCATCTGGGTAACGCAGCCGCGAGACATCGCACGCTATTACCGCACGCTGCCGCACGACGTGCAGTTACATGCGGAGTGACGGCGATACCCCAGAGAACGGAGTAGAAATGGGCAAAGCTGGAGTCGCAGGTGGGGAAATCGAATATCAGGAGTCCGGCAGCGGACACCCGCTGATATTCGTGAGCGGCCTGGGTGGCGTCGGCCGTTATTGGGAACCGCAGTTGCCGGTCTTCGGCAAGCGTTATCGCGTCATCACCTACGACCAGCGCGGCACCGGCGGCAGCGACAAGCAGCAGCGCAGTTTTTCGGTGGACCAGATGACCGCCGAGTTGGTGGGCCTCATGGATGCGCTCGGGATCGAAAAAGCGCATATCGTAGGGTTATCCACGGGCGGCGCGATCGGCCAGACACTGGCCATCGAATATCCGCAGCGCCTTGCGCGCATGGCGGTCGTAAGCACTTGGACGCACTGCGATCCGTGGTTTAGGCGCCTGTTCGAAGCGCGCCGCACGATGTACCGCGAAGCGGGATCCGAGTTGCATGCACAATTTCATCCACTGTGGCTGTATCCGCCCGACTACGTGAACACGCACGATGCGGAGATCGATAAGGAGCGCCGCAACGCGATGGCCAGCGCACCGCCAGTGGAGGTCTCGATCGGGCGCATCGACGCCATCATGGCGTTCGAC
>DATFGD010000137.1:0-4500 GCA_035249725.1 Burkholderiales bacterium | reverse complement strand
GAGAAGCAGCGCGCACAACTGGCAAACGCCTACGCGTGGCATGATTATGCGTATTCACGCGGCAAAAGCACCGCTGGCAGCAGGGCGATGTAATCATGTGGGACAATCGAGCGGTGCTGCATCGCGGCCGGCCGTGGCCCGACGATGAACCGCGCCACATGGTGCGCACGACGATTTCCGCAACCGACGCCGACGGCCTCGCCGAGATGTGGCCGGCGACCGCTTTCGCGTGTGGCGGCCGCCCCTTCGCACACGCCAAGATAAACCGGCTGGGTGTCCGGTTTTATCGCTAGTTCACTACGAGCTTAAGGTCGCGAATCGTTTTGCCCCACTTGGCGTTCTCTTGCTCGAGGAATTTGCCAAAGCTTTTCGGATCCGTGGCCACGATATCGGCGCCGGCCCGCTGATATGCCGTCCGCATTTCCGCCGACTGGAGCAGCTTCGTCACTTCCCGATGTATACGCTGGATGGCCGCCTGGGGCGTCCCCTTCGGTGCGAGCAACCCGGTCCATAGCGACGCATCGTAACCGGGCAGGATTTCTCCCAGGGACGGAACGTCAGGTAGTTCGGGCGAGCGCTTGGCCGTCGTTACTGCAATGATATTCACTTGCCCTGCTTTATGGTTCGGCAGAATGCTCGACAGACCGAGGCAACCGATTTTGATCTGACCGCCCAGCAGATCGGCCCGCACCGGGCCGCTGCCCTTGTACGGGACGTGCACCATGTCGATGCCCGCCATGCTGACAAAGAGCGCCTGGAATAAATGCATCGCGCCCCCCTGGCCCGAGGACGCGTAGTTATGCTTGCCCGGCTCCTTCTTGGCCAGCGCGATCAGCTCCTTTACCGACTTCACACCCAACGAAGGATGCACCACCAGGCCGTAAGGCTGGCTCGCCATTTGCATGATCGGCTCGAAGTCCTTCAACGGATGGAATGCCACCTTCTTATACAGATTCGGCGCAATGGTGTGCGGCGACCCAGTGCCCAGCAAGGTGTACCCGTCAGGGGCCGATTTCGCTGCAATTTCCGTTCCGATCAGGCCGCCGGCGCCCGTCCTATTGTCCACCACCACCTGCTGGCCCAGTGCTTCCGGCAGTTTGTTCACGACGATGCGTATCAGCACGTCGGTCGAACCCCCGGCGCCGAATGGAACGATCATGCGGATCGGCTTGGTGGGATAGGATTGCCCAAATGCCATCCCGGCCATCAGGCACGATATTCCGGCAACAAGCCAATGGCCTGCGCGAAACTTGGTATGCATCTTCATGGTTCCTCCTCGTTGTGTGCCGTCATGTTACCAAGCAGCTGTGCTAACGCAAATGCTGCAGCCGGATCGCTCTGCAACCAAAAAACGGCAGATGTTAGCAGAATCCATGCTTATGAACTGTTGACCTGGCCGTTGGTTCCACGCGTGCTAATATCCTGCCACCACTCCGTGACGCTGCGGGGCACCACACTGCTTCACATCAGAGGGCTTTCCAAATCCTATGGCGGTGTGCGGCCGCGCGCGATCCTGCGCCAGGTCGGGCTCGATCTCGAACCGGGCGCGTATGTAGCCGTCATGGGCGAATCCGGGGTTGGGAAATCGACCCTGCTCAACCTCATCGCGGGCCTCGATCTACCGGATGCGGGCAGTGTTACGCTCGATGGCGTCGAGATAACTGCGCTCGACGATGCAGCGCGAACGCGATTACGCAGATCGCGTATCGGTTTCGTGTTTCAGGCGTTTCACCTGCTGCCGCACTTGACCGTTGCGCAGAACGTGGCCTTGCCGCTGTCGCTCAACGGTATGGCGCCTCGGGCGGGGCAGAAGCGCGTGGGCGAAATGCTGGAAGCGGTTGCACTTGCTTCGGCAGCGCACAGCTATCCCCGCGAGCTTTCGGGTGGCGAGATGCAGCGCGTGGCGATCGCCCGTGCGCTGGTTCACCGGCCGGCGCTCGTGCTCGCCGACGAACCCACGGGCAATCTCGATCCGGACACCGCATCGCATGTAATGGCATTGTTGCGCGATCAGATAAAAAGCCAGCGCGCCGCCGGCGTTGTGGTGACGCATTCCGCGCGCGCTGCGTCCACCGCCGACCGCGTGCTGACGCTGACCGCTGATGGTTTGCATCCCGACGCCACGTGGCAAGCGCGATGAGATGAACGCGTTTCGCTCGTCCTTGGGATTTCGCTACGGCCTCGTCTACGCGCTCATCGTCGGACCCTTGCGGGAAAATCCCGGACGGCTTGCGCTCGCCGTGACGGCCATCGCGCTCGGTGTCGCGCTCGGCGTGGCGGTTCATCTGGTCAACACGAGCGCGGTCAACGAGTTTGGCATTGCTGCACGTCATCTCGCGGGGCAGGCGGATCTCGTCGTGCGCGGGCCGCGTGCCGGTTTCGATGAGTCCCTCTATCCACGGCTCGCACGGCTGCCCGGCGTCGAGGCGGCCAACCCAGCCGTCGAACTCAACGTGCCGCTGACAGGCCGCGACGCGTCGATCCGCATTCTGGGTTTTGATCCGCTGCGCGCCGCGCGGGTGCAACCTGCGCTCCTCCCCGAGCGCACCCGCATGGTGGGCGACCTCCTCGAGGGCGACACGGTGTTGCTGAGCCCCGAAGCCGCGCATTGGCTCGCACTCCAGCCCGGCGATGAGCTACGCGTCACAGTGGGCACTGAGGTCGTGGGATTTCGAATAGCCGGGCTCTTGCCGCAGGAGGCGTATCGGCAGCGTCTTGCGGTAATGGATATCGCGACGGCGCAATGGCGGCTCGGTCGGCTGGGGCGCCTCAATCGCATCGACCTCAAGCTTGCGCCCGGCGTGGACGTCAGTGCATTCCAGCGCAAGCTGAAAGGAATACTGCCACCCGGCGTGCACGCTGCGACGCCGCGCGACGAGGCGCAACGGGCAGCGGATCTCTCGCGGGCGTATCGCATGAACCTCGACATGCTGGCGCTGATCGCACTGTTCACCGGCGCGTTTCTCGTCTTTTCATCACAGGCGCTCGCATTGCTGCGTCGGCGCTCGCAATTCGCCCTGTTGCGGGCGCTCGGGGTAACGCGTGCGGCGCTGATGAGACGGCTCGTAATTGAAGGGGCGTCAATCGGTGTACTGGGCGCCGCCTGCGGCGTCGCGCTCGGCTACCTGCTCGCCCGCTATGCAGTGACGGTGATCGGCCCGGATCTGGGGGCAGGCTACTTTCGCGCCGTCACCGCCAACATAGAGGTGAATCCCCGCGTTCTCCTGGCATTCTTCGGATTGGGCGTGTTTTTTGCGGCGCTCGGGGCCGCAGCGCCCGCGTGGGAGGCGGCGCGGCGCCCTCCCGCACAGGCATTGCGCGCGGGCGACGAGGAGGAAGGATTAAGACAGGTGCGCACGGCGCGCTGGGGCATGGCGCTGCTGTTCGTTGCCATTCCGTGCACCTTCATGCCCCCGGTGCGAGGCCTGCCGATAGGCGGATACATCGCGATTGCGCTCATTCTGACGGGCAGCGTGCTCGTGATGCCGGCGCTCGCCGCAGCGTGTGTTGCACGCCTACGGGTGCCTTCGCACGGCCCGGCGACGATCGCCGTCGCTCAGCTCAAGGCAACCCCGCGCCAGGCTGCAATCAGTATTGCCGCCATCGTGATCAGCATGAGCCTGATGGTATCGATGGTGATCATGGTGAATTCGTTTCGCGTTTCGCTGGACCATTGGCTGGAACGCATGCTGCCGGCCGACCTCTACCTGCGCGCCGCCGGCGGCGGCGAAACGGCGTTCCTCACCGTGGAGGAGCAGTCGCGCATCGCCGCGACGCCCGGTGTCGCGCGTGTAGACTTTCTGCGCAGCCAGAACCTGCTGATCGATCCGGCACGCGCGCCCGTCACGCTGCTTGCACGGGCCGTCGATACCGCCAATGCCGGGAAGACGCTGCCCCTTGCTGGAGAACCTTACGTTCCACGATCTGCGGACCCGCCGCCGGTATGGGTGTCCGAATTGGTGGCGGACCTCTATGGTCTTGATACCGGCGATCGCGTGCGATGGCCGATCGGCGAGCGCGAACACGATTTCATTGTCGCAGGGATATGGCGCGATTACGCGCGGCAGAATGGCGCCGTCGTAATCGAGCGTGAGCGCTATGCGCAACTCACCGGTGACCGGCTCGCGAACGACGCCGCGCTCTGGCTCGCACCCGACGTATCCCCGCATGAAGTGCAGGATCGGATTCGCGATCGCCTGGGTGCCGGCGACCGCATTGAAATCTCGAGCAACCGTGAAGTGCGGACCGCTTCGCTTGCCATCTTCGATCGGACTTTTGCCATCACGTATGCGCTCGAAGCTGCGGCAGTAGTGGTCGGCCTTTTCGGCGTGAGCGTGAGTTTCAGCGCCCAAGCGCTCGCTCGCCGGCGCGAGTTCGGGGTGCTCCATCATATCGGCATGTCGCGTCGGGAAATCGGCGTCATGCTCGGCATCGAGGGCGCTCTGATCACCGCGCTGGGTGTCGCATTCGGATTGGGTGTGGGATGGATCATCAGCCTGA
>DATFGD010000136.1:0-2221 GCA_035249725.1 Burkholderiales bacterium | reverse complement strand
GCGGTCATCGAGAAATGGCGTGCGCTCATTGGCGCCGCGCGCTGGGACGAGCTCACGGAAGACTTGCTCATACGGCACTACGATCCCGCCTACACCCGCTCGACGCTCAAGCACTATCCCGGCCTGAGCCGCGCGCCGCGTCTACGGCTCACCGCAGCGACCGATGCCGAGTTCATGCGCCTCGCGCAACAGTGTCTCGCCGAAGAATCCGGCACGCCGCAATGAGGCTCGCGCTCAAAGTCGATGTCAGCAGCCGACGCGGTGCGAAGGAAGGCGTGCCGCGGCTCATGGAAATGCTCGCGCGCCATCGTGCGCGCGCGACGTTTTTTCTCGCATTGGGACCCGACCGGATGTTCCAGCGCCCCTGGCTTCCCGGCGGCGATATCGGCCGACGCTGCGCCGCGCTGTTTCGCGGCGTGCGCGATGCCGGCTTCGAAGTGGCCATCCAGGCATACGACCCGGTACGCTGGCGGCAGACTATCGGTGCAGCCGATGCCGCATGGACGCAAACGCAGATGGAGTGCGCATGCGAGGCGTTTCTCCGCATTTTCGACGCACCCGCCCACGCCCACGGTTCGAGCGACTGGCGGATGAATCGCCATGCGTATCGCCTGACCCAGCGACTGCAATTTCGCTATGCATCCGATACGCGGGGCACATGCCCCTACATCCCGGTACGAAATGCGGAGATCATCGCCTGCCCGCAACTGCCGACGACGCTTCCTATGCTCGAGGAATTGATGGCGCGCGATGGCATCGCGGCGGAGGACGCGGTGACGCGGCTGCTGGAGGCGACCGCCCGCCCCGTCGAGCCGCCGTGTCACGTCTACACGCTTCGCGCGGACCGGGAAGGCATCCTTTTTGCAGCGCGCTTCGAGGACCTGCTCGCCGGGTGGCGCGCGCAGGACTACGCGTTGACCGCGCTGGAAGACTGCATGCGGGACATCAATATCGCTCGCCTGCCGCGCCACAACGTGGTCGACGCGACCATCGCCGGACGCCGGCATCCGGTGGCGCTGCAGGGTCCGGAGTTTCTTGCGTAACGCGTGCAATTCGTTCACCATTGGGCGACGCGCCTCGGCACAAGGAATACGCCGCTCGAATGCTAGACCAGCCTGCGCCAGATTTCGCGCTTCCCGCCACCGGTGGAAAGACGTTCCGCCTCTCGGGCGCCAAGGGCACGAACCTCGTCCTCTACTTCTATCCCAAAGACAATACGCCCGGATGCACGCGCGAGGGCGAGGCGTTCCGCGACCTCTATCCCCAGTTCCGCGCGCTGCGCTGCGAGATCTATGGCGTCTCGCGCGACAGCATGAAATCGCACGAGAATTTCAAGACGAAGATGAATTTCCCTTTCGAACTTCTCTCGGACGGCGATGAGACCGCGTGCAAGCTGTTCGACGTGATCAGGCTGAAGAACATGTACGGCAGAAAGGTGCGCGGCATAGAGCGCAGCACCTTCGTGATCGACGCGCGCGGCTTCGTCCGCCGCGAGTGGCGCGGCGTCAAAGTGCCGGACCATGGGAAGGAGGTGCTCGAATTCATAAAAACGCTCAAACAGTAGCCCATCCGATTCACCCGCCTGCCGTGCAAGGAGACTCATGAACCCGCGCAAGTCCGCTTCCGTCGTCGCCCGCTTTCCCGCCGCCACCAAGCTCTTCGTGCTCGATACCAACGTGCTCATGCACGACCCGACCAGCCTCTTCCGCTTCGAAGAGCACGACCTGTACATCCCGATGGCGACGCTGGAAGAGCTCGACAGCAACAAGAAAGGCCTGTCGGAAGTCGCGCGCAACGCCCGCCAGGCGAGCCGCTATCTCGATGAGCTGATCAGCCATTCCGACTCGGACATCGGCGAAGGGATCGCGCTCGAGCACCACGGAGACAAGAGCGCAACCGGGCGGCTTTACCTGCAGACCGAGGCGATCAACGGTGAGCTGCCGGCGCGGCTTGCGAGCGGCAAGGCCGACAACCAGATCATCGGCGTGGTGAAGCACCTGCAGGAGGCGCACCCCAAGCGCGACGTAATCCTGGTGAGCAAGGACATCAACATGCGCATCAAGGCGCGTGCGTTGGGGATGCCCGCCGAGGATTACTTCAACGACAAGGCGCTCGAGGACACCGATCTTCTGTATACCGGCACGCGGGCCCTGCCGCAGGATTTCTGGGACAAGCACGGGCGCGACATGGAGTCGTGGCAGCAGTCGGGCATTACCTTTTA
>DATFGD010000135.1:0-3513 GCA_035249725.1 Burkholderiales bacterium | reverse complement strand
CTTCGCCTGGCGCACCATCGCCTGACTTGCGGTAACCACCTCGTCTGCTTCGCATCCACCCCTCCTAATGAAGGAGGGGAAGGGTGGAGGGGAAGGGTGTTCGTCCGCGTAGCGCATCCCTTCAGTTTCCCCTCCACCGATGAGGACGGTGCTCACTGCGCGAGCGGGCCCGCTGTTTTCCCCTCCTCCGATGAGGAGGGGTACCGCGCTGGCGCGGCGGGGTGGTGAATGACTATCCCACCCTAAAGTGCCTTCTGATTTCAGCAAGCACGCCTTCAAGATTCGCGATCACATCCCGATTCTGGAACCGCAGCACCTTGATTCCGCTATTTGCAAGAAACCGATCGCGCGCTTCATCGTGCCGCTGCGCTTGATCGTGATCATGTGCAGCGCCATCAAGCTCGATTCCCAGCCGCTCCAGTGGACAGTAAAAATCGAGGACGTACGCGCCGCAACTGTGCTGGCGGCGAAATTTTCGTCCGGCAAGTTGCGCGCGCTGTAAATGTCGCCACAGCAGCGCTTCGGCCGGTGTCAATTGCATACGAAGCTGACGACGGCGTGCTGTGAGAGGAGTTCGGTTATGAAAGCGCATGAGGAATACAACGGCGCACGCTGGGTGGGCGATGACACTCCACCACCCCGCCACGCGAGCGCGGCACCCCTCCTCATCGGAGGAGGGGAGTTTTGTGCACACCTCTGCTTCGGATCCCCGTCTTCTCATCGGAGGAGGGGAGTTTTGGGCACACCGTCTGCTTCGGATCCCCGTCTTCTCATCGGAGGAGGGGAGTTTGTGCACACCGCTGACTCGGATCCCCGTCTTCTCATCGGAGGAGGGAATTTTGTGCGTACCGTCTGCTTCGGATCCCCGTCTTCTCATCGGAGGAGCGGAGTTTTGTGCACACCGCCTGCTTCGGATCCCGTCTTCTGATCGGAGGAGGGGATAAAAAAACCGGCCCCGAAGGGCCGGTCTGTCTACTGCATGACGAAGAATGACGCCGGCTTATTTCTTCGGCTCGTCCTTCTTCATATCCGGCGCAGGTGCCGGAGTCGGGGCGGGAGCAGGAGCAGTCGCAGTGCCGCCATCAGCTTTCGGCGCCGGTGCCGGAGGGGGCGCCGGTTGCGATTTGGGCGCAGGAGGCGGCGCCGGTTTTTCACCGCAGCCGCTCAGACCGAGCCCACCTGCCAGCATAAATGCCAGGATAATGGAGCGCTTCATGTTTTTTCCTCAAAAGATTAAAGAGTTAGACCGACTGATCCACGGCCGACCGATTACGAGTACTTACGACACTACACCGCAAAAAAAATTCAACGGATTCTGTGCCGGTCAGCTTACAACCCGCTTACATGGGCCGAGACCGGGGGACCGCAGGCCTCCCAGATCTCGCTGAAGCGGTCGATGAGCTGCTGGGCGCCGAGCACGTCGTTGGTGCCCTGCGCGGCGCGGATGTGGTCGTAGTGGAAGCGATGCACGTAGTGGGACGCGTCGAAAATGACAAACGGATCGTAAACGAGTTTCGCGGGGCGCAGCGTTTCACGGATGCTCACCGCATGGCTGAACTGCTGGATGAGCGTCAGCATGCGCGGGCATTCGGTTTTCACGCGTGCAGTGTCGTGCAGCGCGATCATCACGCGGTTCACGCGTGAGACGAGCAGAAACTGCCGCAGCGATTCGAAACGCTCAGGGGCGTTGTAGCTGCTCCCCAGCGAGCGGTCGAATATCCGGATGGTGCGCAGCGTCAGCGGGATCATGCGGTCGACGACCGCCTGATACTCCCGCATGCCCTCGAAGCGGCGGTATTCGGCGTTGGGAAGATTGTGGTTAGTTTCCATGGCTGTCGAAAACAATATAGCCCGCGCAATACCATTGGTAAAGCCGTCGCGCCGTGCCGTCATCGAGGGCGAGCGGTGGCGTGAGACGGCGGCGATCGGCCAGTGTCGTCAGCAATCGCGCCGCTCGCGCACTCACGTCGTGACGCTCGCCGTTGATGAAGATCCGGCGCCCGCGAAAGAGCATCTGCGTTCTGAGATCGAGCGCAACGCCGAGACGCATCGCGCGGCGCGCGAACATCGCAGCCGACAATGGACGCGCCGGCCGCGCGAATACGATGTGCGCCTTGGGCTCGGTCAGGTATTGCCCGGCAAACGAGAGCACATCGGCTGCATTCCAATGTATTCCCTCGAGCATGCATGCGATCTTGCGCAGCATCCCGCTCCCGATCTGCGCCGGACGCCGCGCCGGGCGCAATTGCGGATCACGATAGTCGCCGTCGAGCGCGATTTCCTCCTGCAGGAATTCGAGAAAGCGCGTGGCGATCTCCCGTGCATCCGGCGCACGAAACCCGATCGACGCGGTGATGCACTCATCGACTGCAATCCCGTCGTGCGCGATCCGCGGCGGCAGATAAAGCATGTCGCCCGGTGCAAGCCGCCACTCCTGTTCTGCGCGGAAACGCTTGAGCAGCTTGAGCGGCGCGCCCTCGACGAGCGTGAGGTCGCGCTGTTGGCTCACACGCCAGCGCCGCGTGCCGGCGAGCTGCAATAGAAACACGTCGTAGCTGTCGAAATGCGGCCCGACGCCGCCGCCGGGCGGCGCATAGCTCACCATGACGTCGTCGAGACGCGCGTACGGAATGAAGCCGAATTCGAGCAGCAGCGCCTGCGCGCGCGGCAGCACTTCGTTCACACCCTGCACGAGCAGCGTCCAGCCGCGCGATGGAAGACGCGCCAACGTTCGCCGCGAAAACGGTCCATGAGCGACGTTCCAGCGCCGGCCGTTACGCGTGACGAGCCGCGACTGCACGTCGTCGCGCGTCGCCAGCTCGAAGAGCGACTCGCGCGTGACGACATTCTCATACTGTGGGAGCGCGCGGCGCGCAAGCAGCAGCCGCTTCTGCCAGTGTCGGCGCAAAAACGACCCGGCGTCCAGCCCGGCGAGCATCGCGCGTCGCATCGTGCGCGGATTATAGAACCGAGTCCAGTTTCGCGCGTCCGCTTGTACGCTTGACCGGCTTGCGCCGCTGTTTACAAAATTCGGATAGAATCGAATCGAGGAGTGAATGGAACCGTATGTTGCGACCGGGTGAGCCCGCGCCGGTATTTGATCTTCCCGACGCCGACATGAACATGGTGAGTCTTGGCAGTTTCAAGAATCACCACAATGTCGTGCTCTATTTCTATCCCAAAGACGATACCCCCGGCTGCACGATGGAAGCGATCGACTTCAGCGATCTCGAAGGCGAATTCAAGCATCTCAAAACCGTGGTGCTGGGCGTCAGTATGGACGATTGCCTGAGCCACGGATCGTTTCGCGACAAGCATGGTCTATGCGTACAGCTGCTGGCGGACGCCGAGGGTGAAGTCTGCCGGCAGTATGGCGTGCTCCAGGAAAAGGAACACGAGGGCAAGCGCCGGCTCGGCATCCAGCGCTCGACGTTCATCATCGACCGCAAGGGCATGCTGCAGGCCACGATGTACGGCGTGAACCCGCGCGGGCACGCGGTGGAAGTCCTGGAC
>DATFGD010000134.1:0-2593 GCA_035249725.1 Burkholderiales bacterium | reverse complement strand
TTTCGCAGGTAGCAGCGCTTTCCGCGCGGCTGCGCACTCAGGAGTACGACGCAATGACGCTTCCTTTGGAAGGCGTGAAGGTGCTCGATCTGACCACCGTCATGGCCGGCCCCTACTGCTGCATGGTGCTCGGCGACATGGGCGCGGAAGTGCTCAAGGTCGAAAACTTTCCGGAAGGCGACTCCGCGCGGCGCTTCGATCCCAAGGTGAACGGCGAATCCTACTGTTTCGCGGTGCTCAACCGCAACAAGAAGAGCATCGCGCTCAACATGAAGGACCCGCGCGGAAAAGAGGCCTTCATGAAGCTCGCCGCCAAGGCCGACATCATCACCGAAAACTTCCGGCCCGGCGTCGTCCGGAAACTGGCAATCGACTACGAGGCGATCAGCCGCATCAATCCCGGTGTGATCTATGCGTCGATGTCGGGGTTCGGCCAGACCGGTCCTTACGGGCGTAAAGGCGGCTTCGATATCGTCGCCCAGGGCATGTCGGGCATCATGATGATGACCGGGTATCCGGGCGGCCGGCCCGCCAAGGTGGGGATCGCGATGAACGACATCGCGAGCGGCGTCACCGCGCTCTATGGGATCCTGGGGGCCTACATCAGCCGGTTCAAGAGCGGCAAGGGCCAGTATCTCGAAACCTCCCTGCTCGAGGCGGGACTCGCCTGGACGCACTGGGAATCGGGCGCGTACTTCGGCTCGGGCGAACTCCCCACCGCGACCGGGACGCGGCATCGCCGTTCCACGCCGTACCAGGCCTACAAGACCCGGGATGGTTACGTCACCGTCGGCGCGAACAATAACAAGCTCTGGAACAACTTCTGCACGATGGTGTGCGGCAAGCCCGAATGGCTGAACGACCCGCGTTTCAGCGATCTTCCGTCGCGGCTCAAGAACATCGACGAACTGGAACGCGAGATCGAAGCCGTATTCGCGACCCAGCCCACCGCATACTGGGTGGAAAAAATGGACGCCGCCGAGGTGCCGGGCGGCCCGGTCTATACCTACGACCAGATCCTGAGCGATCCCCATGTCAAGGCACGCAACATGGTGGTGGAAATCGACCATCCCAGGATCGGCCGCATGAAATCGCTCGGCCTGCCGGTCAAATCAAGCGGCGAACTGCTCGCCATCCGGCGCCCGGCGCCGTGGCTCGGTCAGCATTCGGCTGAAGCGCTGCGCAGTGCCGGCTATACGGACGACGACATCAACGCGCTGTTCGATGCAGATGTCATCTATGACAAGTACCGGGAAAAGGCGGTAGCGTCTGCATAGACTCGGCCGTTCGACCGCAGGGAGTGTCGAACGAATTCGGTGGCGCGTTGTCTACTGGAACGGCAGGCGTTCCAACAACAACAAGAGGCGTGGGCATGGCGCGAGAAGAAAAGACCGGGCTCGTAACGCGCGAAGGTGCATCACGATGGCATATTATTTTGGCATTGGTAGCCATGACGTTAACCGGTTGCGAGCCGATCACCCTGACTGCCATGGGCGTCGGTGCGGCGGCCGGCGTACAGCATACGCTGACGGGAATCGCGTATCGGACATTCTCGGTCCCGCTGCCGAAGGTGCGTTCAGCGGTGACGACAGCGTTCGATCGCATGGGGATCAAGCTGGGCGGCAAGGAGCGCATCGAAAACGGGGAGCGCTTGACCGCGCGTGCTTCGGATCGCGAGATCGAAGTGGAACTCGAGGCCATCACGCCCAAGACGACGCGCATGCGTTCCACGGCCAAGACCGGTATTTTTCGCGATGCTGCGACCGCGACCGAAATCATCCTCCAGACCGAGCGCGTACTCGGCGGCGGAACCTGACAAATGTGATCCGATTGAAAGGAGGCGCAACATGAAACGCTACACCACTTTCAGTACGGCAGTCGTATTGCTGGCGGGTGCACTCGTCGCGGCGCCGTCTGCTGCAGCGGAAAACAGCGAAACAACGCTCACGGCGCAGACGCGACAAATGGATACATTAACTACGACGCGCGGCGAAGGTGCGGTCTCCGGCAAGATCAGCTCGGACTTTACTGCGTTTGCAGGATCCGAAAAGAATTCAGATGCGCTCGTCACCGGCTTGCGCAATGGCAGTTCGATCACCCTGAGCTCGACCGACGCCAAGGGCACGACAAGTTCCACCACGTTTACACCGCCGACCGGAAAAATGGGCTATGGCAACGTCTACACCTCGCTCGCGCTGGCGAAGCAGCAGCTGGTCGCGTCGGGCATCACCAACCCCACCGCCGCACAGATCGAAGCCGCGCTGATGGGCGGGACGGTGACCGCAAGCAACGGCCAGACCACCACGTTGACCGGCGTTCTGGAGCTGCGCGCGCAAGGCATGGGCTGGGGCCAGATCGCGCATCAATACGGCTATAAGCTGGGCCCGGTAATCAGCGGCATGAAATCCTCGAATGCAAGCGTCAGTGCCATGCGCGCTTCTCCGGCGCACTCCGCGAGCACGACCGGCGGCAGCCGCTCCAGTTCGGGCGTCGTCACCGCAGGCGGCGCAACGGAGAGCGGTCAAGGCCAGGGACACGCATACGGGCGCGGCATCGTGACGGGGGCCGGCACGACAGCCGGTTCGCAGGGCAA
>DATFGD010000133.1:0-3331 GCA_035249725.1 Burkholderiales bacterium | reverse complement strand
ATGATTTATCTCTCGGGACAGACCCCGGCCGATGCCGATTACAAGGTCGTTGGACGCGACGTTCGCGCGCAGGCGCACGCGGTCTACGACAATATCGAGATTGCGCTCAAGGCGGCGGGCGCGGGATGGGACAACGTGGTGAAGACGACGACTTACCTGACCGATGCGGCCCTGATCCAGGATTTTCGCGAGGCGCGTATGGAACGCTTCAGGAATCTCAAGGCGGCGCCCGCGAACACGTTGCTCGTCGTGAGCAGCCTGGCGGAATCCGAATTCCTGATCGAGATCGACGTGGTGGCGGCGGTCCCGGCGGGCTGAGGCGTCTACAGTCCCAAACGTTGCCAGATGGCCGTGGTCAGCGACGCCTGGTTGAGCGTATAGAAATGGAGCCCCGGCGCATGGTTTTTGAGCAGCTCATCGCATAGCGCCGTCACCACGTCGAGACCGAAGGCGCGGATCGAAGCGGTATCGTCGCCATAGCCTTCGAGTTTTCTCCGGATCCAGCGCGGAATCTCGGCACCGCAAGCGTCCGAAAAGCGCGCAAGCTGGGAGAAGCGGCCGATCGGCATGATGCCGGGCACGATCGGAATCGTGAGACCCATCGCGTCGCACTGGTCGACGAAGTGGTAGTAACTTGCGGGGTTATAGAAGTACTGCGTGATCGCTGAATTCGCGCCCGCTTCGACCTTGCGTTTGAAATTGAGCAGATCCTCCTGCGGCGTCCGGGCCTGTGGGTGGTATTCGGGGTACGCCGCGACTTCGATCACGAAGTGGTCACCGAATTCCTGGCGAATGAAACTCACGAGCTCGTTGGCATAGCGAAACTCCCCGGCAGCGGCGAGGCCGGAGGGCAGGTCGCCGCGCAGCGCGACCAGGTGGCGTATGCCGCTGTCCTTGTAGCGCTGGAGCATTTCGCGCACGGACGCGGTGGTGGATGCGATGCACGAGATATGCGGCGCCGCCGCGTAGCCCTGTGCGCGGATGTCGAGCACCGTGCCGAGCGTGCGCTCGCGCGTGGATCCGCCCGCACCGAACGTGACCGAGAAAAATTCCGGCTTCAACTGCGCGAGCTGCCGCGTGGTTTCGCGCAGCTTGTCCTGTCCTTCCGGCGTGTTCGGCGGGAAGAACTCGAAACTGAACGTGCGCCGGTATGCCTGCTGCGGACGCATCATTAAGCCTCGTGCATGTGGTTGACAACCATGTGCACCACAAATGCGCCCGCGGAGGGCGGAGCAGGTTCCGTCGGCCGTGGCCGATGGATGCGACCCCGAAGCGGGATGCAGCGCCGAAGTACTGCCCGCGTGCTTATGTGCGCCTTCACGGTCGCATCCCCACAAGTGGGGCCCCTGCTCCATGTTTCGGCGCCCCCTCGCTCGCAACGCGGGAGAGGGGCGGGGGTGAGGGCAGAGCGTCGTCAGTCATTTTTATGACGCTCTTAGTAGCGGTAGTGCTCGGATTTGAACGGACCGCTCATGTCTATCCCGAGATAGCGGCTCTGCGCCTCGGTGAGCGTGGTGAGCTGTGCCCCCAGCTTCTTGAGGTGCAATCGCGCCACTTTCTCGTCGAGGCGCTTGGGCAGTACGTAAACCTTGTTTTCGTACTTGCCGGCATTGTTGTGCAGCTCGATCTGCGCCAGCACCTGGTTGGTGAAGGAGTTCGACATGACGAAACTCGGGTGCCCGGTGCCGCAGCCGAGATTCACCAGCCGGCCCTCCGCGAGCACGATGAGCCGCTTGCCGCTTGGGAATATCACGTGATCGACCTGCGGCTTGATGTTTTCCCACGTGTACTGCCGGAGACTTGCGATATCGATCTCGGAGTCGAAGTGCCCGATGTTGCAGACGATCGCATTGTGCTTCATCCGCAGCATGTGCTCGTGCGTGATGACGTTGACGTTGCCGGTGGCCGTCACGAAGATGTCCGCCTTGTCCGCAGCTTCATCCATCGTCACGACGCGAAATCCTTCCATCGCTGCCTGCAGCGCACAGATGGGATCGATCTCGGTCACCCACACGATGGCGCCCAGCCCGCGCAGGCTTTGTGCGCAACCCTTGCCGACATCCCCGTAACCCGCGATGAGGGCGAGCTTCCCGGCGATCATCACGTCGGTTGCGCGCTTGATGCCGTCCACCAGCGATTCGCGGCACCCGTATAGATTGTCGAACTTGGACTTGGTCACCGAATCGTTCACGTTGATCGCTGGAAACGGCAGCCGGCCTTCCTTTTCCATCTGGTAGAGCCGGTGCACGCCCGTGGTGGTCTCTTCGGTCACGCCGCGAAGACCGCCCAGCATTTTGGAATACCAGCCCGGCGTGGTCTGCAGCCGTCGGGCTATGGCGGCGTAGAGCGCGCGCTCCTCCTCGTTGGTCGGCCGGGCGACGAGGGACGGATCCGCCTCGGCCTTTGCGCCCAGCGTGGCGAGCAGCGTCGCATCTCCGCCGTCATCGAGGATCATGCTCGGTCCGCCGCCGTCGCTCCATTCGAATATGCGGTGCGTGAACTCCCAGTATTCCTCCAGGCTTTCGCCCTTGTAGGCGAAGACCGGGACGCCGGCGGCCGCGATGGCGGCAGCGGCATGATCCTGAGTCGAAAAGATGTTGCACGAGGCCCAGCGCACCTCGGCGCCGAGCTTGACGAGCGTCTCGATCAGCACCGCGGTCTGGATCGTCATGTGGAGCGAACCCGCGATGCGCGCGCCTTTGAGCGGCTGCTGGTCCTTGTACTCCTCGCGCACCGCCATGAGACCCGGCATTTCGGTCTCGGCGATGGCGATTTCCTTGCGCCCGAAGGCGGCCTGATCGATATCGGCGACGCGATAGTCTGCCGTAGCCTCGCGTATGATGGCGTTCATGGATCGCTCCTGGTGCAGCGGGCGCCGTTCCACGGAAAGGGATATTTCCGAGCCTGGCCAGGCAACCTGGTCGCAGCGCCCCTCGGAAATCGACCCCCCAAAAAGCAAAGCGCCCGCACCGTTTCCGATGCGAGCGCCGTTCGTTTGTGCTGAGCCTGGCCGGATCGATGCCGGTTGCAACGCTCCTCAGCTGGCGGGAATTATACGGGGAAACGGCCGTTTCGTGACGAATCTCCGGTGCGCCGATGGAACTATAAGCCGGCGTCCGACCGCAAGGCCGCGACTTTGTCCATGGCCTCCCAGGAGAATTCGGGCTCGTCGCGTCCGAAGTGGCCGTACGCCGCGGTCTTGCTGTAGATCGGCCGCAGCATGTCGAGCGATTGGATGATGCCCTTCGGGCGCAAGTCGAAGTGTCTTTCGACGAGCTGTGCAATCTTGTCGTCGCGGATCTTGCCGGTGCCGAAGGTATCCACCAGCACG
>DATFGD010000132.1:0-3185 GCA_035249725.1 Burkholderiales bacterium | reverse complement strand
GACAGCAATATGCATGATGTGATCAGTGAGCGTTTCGGAGGCGCCGGCGTGAGAGCCGTGGAGCAGGATCAGAGCAACATGGAGCAGGGACCCGCTTGCGGGATGCGACCGGCGAGCGGCGCAGGCGCCGACAGCAATATGCATGATGTGATCAGTGAGCGTTTCGGAGGTTCCGGCTGCGGCTGCGCAAAGGACCGATATGGGTGCGCCTGAAGACCTGACTGACAGAGGTTTCGTCACCACGACCGCGGACAAGCTTATCAACTGGACGCGTACCGGCTCGCTGTGGCCGATGACGTTCGGGCTTGCGTGCTGCGCGGTGGAAATGATGCACGCCGGCGCCGCGCGCTACGATCTCGACCGCTTCGGCATCGTGTTTCGACCGAGTCCACGCCAGTCGGACGTCATGATCGTCGCCGGCACGTTGTGCAACAAGATGGCGCCTGCGCTGCGCAAAGTCTATGACCAGATGGCCGAGCCGCGCTGGGTCATCTCGATGGGTTCATGCGCCAACGGCGGTGGCTACTACCACTATTCGTATTCCGTGGTGCGGGGCTGCGACCGTATCGTGCCGGTCGATATTTACGTGCCGGGCTGCCCACCCACCGCTGAGGCGCTGCTCTACGGGATCGTGCAGTTGCAGAACAAGATCAAACGCACCAATACCATCGCCCGTTAAATGGTCTCACACCTGGAAACGCTGGTCGCCCATCTCGGCGCAGTGCTCGTCGACAAGAACGTCAGCGCCACAATGTTGCTGCGCGAAGCTACGGTGGTCGTGGCGCCCGAACATCTGCTGGAAATCGCGTCGTCGCTGCGCGACGCGTCCGAGCTGCGGTTCGAGCAGTTGATCGATTTGTGCGGTGTGGATTACAGCACTTACGGTCGGGTCACTTCGGAAACCGAGCCCGAAGAAGTGGAGGCGGATGCGCCGACCGGCGGCACGGCGCCTGAGGTGGGGGCCGCGCCTGCCATCGACGGTACGGTGCCCGAGCGCGCGCAATCGGCAGCCCGCATGCCCAAGCCGCATTCGCCGCTCGTGGGACGCCGTTTCGCGGTCGTCTATCACCTGCTGTCGATCACGCACAACTGGCGCCTGAGGGTGCGTGTTTTTGCCGCTGACGACGAATTTCCGGTCGTGCCTTCGGTGATCGACATCTGGCCGGCGGCCAACTGGTTCGAGCGCGAAGCGTTCGACCTCTACGGCATCGTCTTCACCGGACATCCCGATCTGCGGCGCATTCTGACGGACTACGGTTTCGTGGGCCATCCGTTCCGCAAGGATTTTCCGCTGTCGGGTCACGTCGAGATGCGCTACGACCCCGACCAGCAGCGCGTCATCTATCAGCCGGTGACGATCGAGCCGCGGCAGAACGTGCCACGTATCGTCCGCGAAGAGAATTACGCGGACACCGAAGGTTTCCGCAAGGGATAGCGCACGCATGGCGGAGATCAGAAACTACACGATGAACTTTGGCTTCGGCCGCCCGCCGTCCATGCGGCTGGCGGGCTTAACTTGTCGCGGCAAGTTAGCCTGCGCCGAAATTCATTTCGAACGTGCGACCGCCGAGCTGTGCTACGGACATTGACGCAATGGCCGAGATCAGAAACTACACGATGAATTTTGGGCCGCAGCACCCTGCGGCGCATGGCGTGCTGCGACTCGTGCTGGAGCTGGATGGCGAAGTGATCGAGCGCGCCGACCCGCATATCGGGCTCCTCCACCGCGCGACCGAGAAGCTGGCGGAGAGCAAGACCTACGTGCAGTCCGTCCCGTACATGGACCGGCTCGATTACGTCTCGATGATGGCCAACGAGCACGCCTACGTCATGGCGATCGAAAAGCTGCTCGGAATCGACGTCCCCATACGTGCCCAGTACATCCGCGTCATGTTCGACGAGATCACGCGTATCCTGAACCATCTGCTGTGGCTCGGCGCGCATGGGCTCGACATCGGTGCGATGACCGTGTTCCTGTACTGCTTTCGGGAACGCGAAGACTTGATGGACTGTTACGAAGCGGTGTCGGGCGCGCGTCTGCACGCGGCTTACTATCGGCCGGGCGGTGTGTACCGCGATCTGCCGGACCGCATGCCGCAGTACAGCGTCTCCAGCCTCCGCAGCGAGACGGCGATGCGTGAACTGAACAGCAACCGCCAGGGCTCGCTGCTGGATTTCATCGAGGATTTCACCGCCCGGTTTCCTAAGTACGTGGACGACTACGAGACGCTCCTTACCGATAACCGCATCTGGAAGCAGCGCACGGTCGGCATCGGCGTGGTCTCTCCCGAGCGCGCCCTCGCCTTGGGCTTCACCGGCCCGATGCTGCGCGGCTCGGGGGTGGAGTGGGACCTCCGCAAGAAGCAGCCATACGAAGTCTACGACCGCATGGAGTTCGATATTCCGGTCGGGGTAAATGGCGATTGCTACGACCGCTACCTCGTGCGCATCGAGGAAATGCGCCAGTCGAACCGTATCGTCAGGCAATGCATCGACTGGCTGCGCAAGCATCCCGGCCCGGTGATGATCGACAGCTACAAGGTGGCCCCGCCTTCGCGCGTGGCGATGAAGACCAACATGGAAGAGTTGATCCACCACTTCAAGCTCTTCACCGAGGGCATGCACGTGCCGCCGGGCGAGGCTTATGCCGCCGTCGAAGCGCCGAAGGGGGAATTCGGGATATATCTGATTTCCGACGGCGCAAACAAGCCGTACCGGGTGAAGATCCGTCCACCGGGATTCGTCCACCTCTCCGCGCTCGACGAGATGTCGCGCGGCCACATGATTGCGGACGTGGTCGCGATCATCGGGACGCAGGACATCGTGTTCGGGGAAGTGGACCGATGAACGCGCCGATGGTCCTCTCGCCGGAAGCGCTGCTCAAGATCGACAAAGCCATTGCCAAATATCCCCCGGAACGCAGGCAATCGGCGGTGATGGCTGCGCTCACGATCGCGCAGGACGAAAAGGGCTGGCTTTCCACCGAAACCCTCGATTTCGTGGCGCACTATCTCGGCATGCCGCCCATTGCGGTCTACGAAGTGGCGTCGTTCTACACCATGTACGATTTGAAGCCGCCCGGCCGACACAAATTCACGATCTGCACCAACCTGCCGTGCGCCCTGCAAGGCGCAGCCGCGGCTGCCGAGCACCTCAAGCGCAAGCTGGCCATCGGATTCAATGAG
>DATFGD010000131.1:0-3974 GCA_035249725.1 Burkholderiales bacterium | reverse complement strand
GCGCGGCGTGCCGGCGTGGCACGTGCAGGAGGCGGAAAAGGCGGCCGAAGATCAGGCGATCTATATCGAAATCAACGGGATGTTCAGGGTCGGACTGCCGAGCGAGCGGGTCGTCCTGCAGTACCAGGCGGTGCAACCGTGCCAGGTTCCCGAGTCGGAATGGCGCTACCGCAGCGAAGCGTGCGTGCGGATTCTCGGCTCGGACGGGACACTCATCCGCGCCGGGCTTTTCATCGCAACGGCCAAGCGCCTCGGTGCGCTGCAGTTGCTCGATCGCGTCGTGGTCGACAAGGTCCTGCAGCAGATCACAACGCAGGGGCCGATCCGGGGCGGCGCGACGGCGATCAACGTGTCGCTGGAATCGATCATCGACGGCGAATTCGTCGAATGGCTGTATGGCAGGCTCGATGGTCAACGCGAGGTCGCGCAACAGGTCATCCTGGAAATCGCGGAACATTCCATCATCGGGCATCTGGACGCGGTCAAGGCGGCCTTCAGCCGCTTGCGCGAAACCGGCGCGCGGTTGTCGATCGATCGCTTTGGGCAGAGCACCGCTTCGGTCGGGTACCTGCGCAGCCTGGAAGTGGACTACATCAAGCTCGATGGCGGTTACACGCGCGGCTTGACCGAGTCCACGGATCGGCAGTTCTTCGTGCAGGCGCTGGTCGGTATCGCCCACGGACTCGGGATCCAGGTCGTCACCGAGTACATCGAGAGCGAGCGCGATTTCGCAATGGTTAAGAGTCTGCTGGTCGATGGTGCGCAGGGCTACTACATCGGCAAGCCGGAATAAGCGGAAAGACGACCGGTACGCCGACGGAACCTGCCGTTCGTCGACCGCACCACCCGAACGGGGTTTTTCAGGGCGTCCTGAGGTAAAATCCGGGCGGCACAAGGAGAGAAGAATTTGAATCGCAGCAGTGCGGTAGGAGAGGAAGTAACGGCAGCATGGGAAACCCCTGAACGGGAAGGTCTGTCCGCGCATGATCCGTTGCTGAAATGCCTCGTATTGGTGACCCGCTACTTTAACCGGCCGTTCGCCGAGGAGACGCTTTCGGCCGGACTCCCGCTTATCGATAACTGGCTCACGCCTGCATTGTTCGAGCGTGCAGCGGACCGCGCCGGCCTCACCGCCAAGGTCGTGAAGCGCGCGCTCGCCGATATCTCTCCGCTGACGCTGCCGAGCGTATTACTGCTCAACGACCGGCGCGCCTGCCTGCTCAATTCCATTGCCGCGGACGGTTCATGCGAAATCGTGGACCCGGATACGGGCGGCGTTTCCAAGACCAGGCTCAGCGAGCTGGAACGCGAGTACACCGGGCACGCCATCCTGGTGCGGGAGCAATTACATTTCGATGCCCGGACCGAGCACAGCGCCGTGCCGCGCGTGACGCACTGGTTCTGGGGTGTCGTGCGCCAGGCGTGGCCGCTCTACGGCGAGGTGCTGCTCGCCTCAGTGCTGGTGAATCTCTTCGCACTGGTCATGCCGCTCTTCATCATGAACGTGTATGACCGGGTGGTTCCGAACGATACGACCGAAACGTTGTGGGCGCTGTCGGTCGGCGTGCTGATCGTGCTCGGCTTCGATCTCGTCATGCGCCTGCTCCGCGCCTACCTCGTCGACATCGCGGGAAAGCGCATCGACGTCATCCTCTCCGCAAACATATTCGAGAAGGCGATGGGGCTGCGCATGGAGGCGCGTCCCGCATCGGTGGGTTCGTTCGCGAGCAACATTCACGAATTCGAGTCGTTCCGGGAGTTCATCACTTCCGCCACGATTACGGCGCTCGTCGACCTGCCATTTGTCGTCCTTTTCCTCGCCATCATTTTCTGGATTGGCGGCCCGGTCGGCGTCGTGCCGCTGCTCGCCCTGCCGCTCATCATCCTGGTCGGGGTTTCACTCCAGCGCTCGCTCGGCGAAATCATCCAGGTCAGCTTTCGCTGCGCTGCGCAGAAACAGGGGCTGCTGATCGAGAGCCTGAGCACAATTGAAACCGTCAAGGCGCTCTCCGCAGAAGGCGTCTTGCAGCGCCGCTGGGAACAGCTCGTTGGAACGGTATCCCGGCTCGGCATCAAGGCACGCACGCTTTCCTCCGCGATCGTGAATATTTCACTGACGGTGCAGCAGCTTGCGAGCGTCGGCGTGATTGTCGTCGGTGTCTATCTCATCGCCGAGCAGGAATTGACCATCGGCGCGCTCGTGGCGTGCACGATCCTGACCAGCCGCGCGCTTGCGCCGCTGGGCCAGGTGGCCGGTCTCATGACGCGTTATCATCAGTCGAAGTCCGCGCTCTCCACGCTCAACAACATCATGCAGCTGCCGGTGGAGCGCCCGCCCGCCAAGAGTTTCGTACACCGGCCGAAGATCCGCGGCGAAATCGAATTTCGCAACGTGACGTTCTCCTATCCGGGCCAGCAAACGCCGGCGCTCTCCAATGTCTCGTTCCGGCTCGGCGCGGGCGAGCGTGTGGGGCTGATCGGGCGCATCGGCTCCGGGAAATCTACAGTGGAGAAGCTCGTCCTCGGCCTGTACAAGCCCAGTTCAGGGTCCGTGCTGATCGATGGGGTCGACATCAATCAGATCGATCCGGCGGTGCTGCGGCGAAACATCGGTTACGTGCCCCAGGACGTCGTGCTGTTTTACGGCACGGTGAAGGAAAACATCATGTTTTCGGCGCCGTTCGCTGACGATGCGGCCATGCTCCGCGCGGCTGAAATCGCCGGCGTGACGGAGTTCGTGCATCCCTCGGCGCAGGGGTTCGATCTCCGCATCGGCGAGCGTGGCGAAGGGCTTTCCGGCGGACAGCGCCAGACCGTCGCGGTGGCGCGTGCCCTGCTTCTCGATCCGCCGCTACTGATCATGGATGAACCGACCAATGCGCTCGACAACCGTTCCGAGGAAGCCTTCAAGACCAAGCTCGAAAAGGCGCTCGCGGGCAAGAGCTTCATGCTGGTGACGCACCGGGCATCGCTTTTGACCTTGGTGCCGCGGCTCATCGTGCTGGATGGCGGCCGCATCGTTGCGGACGGACCGAAGGAGCAGGTGATGCAGGCGCTCTCCGGTGGCAAGATCAGCGTCGCGAAACGGTGATGGACTGTTTTATAAAGGTGATCGAAAGCCATGACGGCTAAGGCGCTCAAGGAGCGCGAAGATATCGATTTCATGAGCGAAACGGCCGCCGCTGCCATGCAGGGGCCGCCGCCGTATTCGCATGCGATCGTTTGGGTAACCTTTGCTTTCATCGCGGCGTTCATCGGCTGGGCCGCTTACGCCAATATCGGCGAGACGACGGTAGGCGAGGGCAAAGTTATTCCATCAAGCCAGATTCAGGTGATCCAGAATCTCGAGGGGGGGATTGTTTCCGATATCAAGATCAAAGTCGGCGACGTCGTGCAGAAGAACCAGATCCTCATGCTCATCGACGACACGCGCTATGCCTCTTCGTTCCAGGAAAACAAGGCGAAGAACGACGCGCTGAGGGCAAAGATCGCGCGGCTCAATGCAGAGATCAGCGGACAGCCGTTCGATCTCCCGCAGAAGTTCAGGAAGGAAAATCACGACCTCGTGGATCGGGAGCTGACCCTTTGGCGTTCGCGCCAGGCGGAATTCAACGCCAACACGGCGGTATTCCGGCAGCAGATGGATCAGCGCAACCAGGAACTGAAGGAAAAGCGCTCGCGGCTCAGCCAGATCAATACCAGCCTTGAGTTCCTCAACCGGGAACTCACCATGTCGCGCCCGCTCGTCAAGCAGGGCGCGATGTCGGAAGTGGAGCTCCTGCGGCTGGAGCGGGCGGCGAACGATCTCAAGGGCGAACTCGAATCGACGAAGATTACGATTCCGCGCCTGGAATCCGCAGTGGCCGAGGCGAAGAACAAACTCGAGAGCTACGTCGCCAAATTTCGCGGAGACGCGCTGGCCGAACTGAACCAGGTTCGTGCGGAACAGGAGGGCACCGCGGCGACGGGCGTTG
>DATFGD010000130.1:0-8487 GCA_035249725.1 Burkholderiales bacterium | reverse complement strand
AAGTCGGACGGCACCGGCAAATCGCGAACGATCCAGGTCGAGGTGCGCAAGAAGCGTGTGCTCGTAAAGCGCGATACTCCCGACGCCGAGGTTCCGGCGGATGCGAAGCCTGTCCTCGATGCCGAGCAAATCGCGCTGCGCGAAGAAGAGGCGCGCAAGCAGGCAGAGCTTATTGCTCGCCAAAGCGAAGAGGCGGAACAGAAACGCAAGAAAGCTGAAGCGGACGCCGTTGCGGCGGAAGCGAAGACGACCGAAGAGCAGAAAGGTGCTGAACAGCCGGTTGCGGCTGCGCCCGCACCTGTGGAGGGAACGCTCCACAAGCCCGAGGTCAAAGCTGATGACAAGGCGAAGGTTGAGAAGAAAGCGAAGAAACAGGTCAGGCAAGTCGTCTGGAAAGACGAAGCGGCGAAGAAACGCGGCATCAAGATGCGCGGTGATGTCACTGGCGGGCTGGGGTGGCGGGAGCGCAAGGCGCGGCATGCCGGCCACAAAGAAGAGGGCGACCAGCCGCAGGGTTTCTCTGCACCTTCGGAACCGATCGTGCGCGAAATCATGGTGCCGGAGACGATCACCGTCGGCGATCTCGCACATAAGATGTCGGTCAAGGCCGCCGAAGTCATCAAGGTGCTCATGAAGCTCGGCACGATGGCGACCATCAACCAGGTGCTGGACCAGGAAACGGCGATGATCGTCATCGAGGAGATGGGCCACGTCGCCAAGCGCGCCAAACTGGACGAGCCGGACGCCTTCCTTGCGGAAGAGCAGCAGGCGCCTTCGGAAGTCAAGCTGGAACCACGTGCACCGGTCGTGACGGTCATGGGCCACGTCGATCACGGCAAGACCTCGCTGCTCGATCATATCCGCCGCACGCGAGTCGCGAGCGGGGAGGCAGGTGGTATCACGCAGCACATCGGGGCGTACCACGTCGAGACGACCAGAGGAATGGTCACGTTCCTCGATACGCCGGGCCACGAAGCGTTTACGGCCATGCGGGCGCGTGGCGCGAAAATTACCGACATCGTCATTCTGGTGGTCGCAGCAGACGACGGGGTGATGCCGCAGACGATCGAAGCGATCCATCATGCCAAAGCGGCGAAGGTGCCGCTCGTGGTCGCGATCAACAAGATCGACAAGCCTGAAGCGAATCCGGACCGCGTCAAGCAGGATCTCTCGGCACAGGAAGTGGTGCCGGAAGAGTGGGGTGGCGACACGATGTTTGTCGAGGTCTCCGCCAAGACCGGCAAAGGGATAGACACGCTCCTGGATAGCCTGCTTCTGCAAGCGGAAGTGCTGGAACTCAAGTCGGCACGCGATGTGCCTGCTAAAGGGATTGTCATCGAATCGCGTCTGGATAAGGGCCGCGGGCCGGTTGCCACGGTGCTCGTGCAGTCCGGAACGCTGAGGCGCGGCGACATTCTGCTCGCCGGCGCGGTTTTCGGGCGGGTGCGTGCGATGCTGGACGAGGCGGGACAGACGATCGAAAAGGCGGGTCCCTCCATCCCGGTCGAGATTCTGGGTCTTTCCGATGTTCCGGCCGCGGGCGCCGATGTGCTGGTGCTGGGCGATGAGCGTAAGGCACGCGAGATCGCACTCTTCCGTCAAGGCAAATTCCGCGACGTGAAGCTCGCGAGGCAGCAGTCGACCAAGCTCGAAAACATGTTCGAGCAGATGGGCGAGGGTCAAAAGAAGACGCTGTCGATCATCATCAAAGCGGATGTGCAGGGCTCATATGAAGGCCTCGCGCATGCCTTGGGTAAACTTTCGACCGACGAGGTCAAGGTCAACATCGTCCACGCGGCGGTGGGCGGAATCACCGAATCGGACGTTAATCTCGCGCTGGCATCGAAAGCCGTCATCATCGGCTTCAATTCCCGTGCGGATGCCGCGGCACGCAAGCTTGCGGAGTCGAGCGGGGTCAGCATCCGCTACTACAACATCATCTACGAGGCGGTGGATGAGGTGAAGGCGGCACTGACCGGCATGCTGGCGCCGGAGCGCAAGGAAAGCGCCATCGGTCTGGTGGAAATCAGGAAGATTTACAAGATATCGAAGCTCGGGACGGTCGCAGGCTGCATGGTGCTGGAGGGCCTGATCAAGCGTGGGGCGAAGGTGCGCCTGCTGCGCGACAACGTCGTGATCCACGACGGCGAACTCGACTCGTTGAAACGGTTCAAAGATGATGTCCGTGAGGTCAAGGCGGGCTTCGAGTGCGGACTTTCCCTGAAGAACTACAACGATATCAAGGAAGGCGACCAGCTCGAGGTCTATGAAGTGGTCGAGGTCGCCAGAACATTGTAGCGACCGGCCGCGATTAGCGGACGCTTGCGACACTGCGACGCCGGTTGGGCGTTTTCTTCCATGCCGAAAGATTTTCCGCGCAGCCGCCGCATCGCCGAGCAGATCCAGCGCGAGCTCTCGGATATCATCCGACTGGAGCTCAAGGATCCACGCGTGGGTATGGTTACGATCACCGACGTGGAAGTGAGTCAGGACCACGCTCATGCGAAGGTTTTCTTCACGCGGCTGGGCGATGATGAACTCGAAATCGAAGCGACCTCCCGTGCGCTGGAACATGCGGCAGGATTTCTTCGCAGCCAGCTTGCGCGGAGAGTCAGGCTGCGTACGGTTCCGCAACTTCAGTTCAAGTACGACGCTTCAGTCGAGCGTGGCGTGCGGCTTTCGCAGTTGATCGACGCCGCGGTTGCCACGGACCCCGCGAATCGCGAGAAAAAGTGAAGAGCGCCGTGGCAGCAGGTGCTGTAGCGCTTCACAGGCGTGCGATCGACGGTGTTCTCTTTGCGGATAAGCCGGTAGGCATCACTTCCCAGACTGCCGTGCTGCGGGCAAAGCAGTTCTATGCTGCAGCGAAGGCGGGGCATACCGGGACGCTCGATCCGATGGCGAGCGGCCTTCTTCCGGTGTGCTTCGGCGAGGCCACCAAGTTTTCGCACCTGCTCCTGGATGCCGACAAAGAATACGTGGCAACGATCAGGCTCGGCACAACGACTTCTACCGGCGACCTGGAGGGTGCAGTCACCGCCACCGCACCCGTAGATGTAAATCAGGCGGCGGTGGAGGCCGTGTTGAACGGTTTTGTCGGTGAGATTCTCCAGACACCGCCGATGTATAGCGCGATCAAACACGCAGGCAAGCCCCTCTATCGGTATGCGCGGGCGGGCATCGCCGTGGACCGCGCGCCGCGGTGCGTTCGTATACGACGACTGGTGCTCGATGGCTACTCGGGTAACGAAATGCACATTTCGCTCGCATGCAGCAAGGGAACATACGTGCGTGTGCTCGCCGAAGACATCGGTCGTGCACTCGGGTGTGGTGCGTGCTTGTCCGCGCTGAGACGCACCGTCATCGGGCAGTTCACTATCGACGGCGCGTTGCCTTTCGACGCCCTTCAGGCCATGACAACCAACGAGCGCGAAGCGTATCTCAAGCCGGTCGATACGCTCGTCGCGGCACTGCCTCGGATCGACCTCGATGCGGCTCAGACGAGAAGTATCCGGTCCGGTATTGTGGTCGGCAGTGTGGAACACGCGGCGCAAGGACTCGTGAGACTGTATGGCCCGGGAGAGCGCTACCTGGGCATCGCGATGGTGGAACCTCCGGGACGGCTCGTACCGCGGCGCCTCATGGCGACATCACCATAGGAACACTCGGCGGGGCTCCCAGATATTGCTTGAGAAATCGCGAGCTTACAGAGTAAAATACGCGGATTTTCAGTTGGAGACGGAAATGGCGGTAACCACTACCCAGAAAGCCCAACTGGTCAACGACTATCAGCGGGCCAAGGGCGATACCGGATCTCCGGAAGTGCAGGTCGCGCTGCTCTCGGCGCGCATCACGGACTTGACCGAGCATTTCAAGACGCATGTGAAGGATCACCACTCGCGGCGGGGATTGTTGCGCATGGTGAGCCGTCGCCGCAAGCTTCTCGACTATCTCAAGAGAAACAATGCCGAGCAGTACAAGGCATTGATCGAGCGCTTGGGTTTACGCAAGTAGCAGCTCGGCCATGGTGGGTGGTTCTGGCCATGAGCTGCGACAAGAACGCCGTGCGGGCATGCCGGTCATCCGCAGCGCTACGGCGCGTCATACGCAAGACCGCGATTGCGCGGTCTTTTTTATTTTCAGGCAAAGGATATCGCATTGAATCCGATTAAGAAGACGTTGACGTGGGGTCGCCACCGGCTGACCCTCGAGACCGGCGAGATCGCCCGGCAGGCAACCGGCGCCGTTATGGTGAACATGGAAGACACGGTGGTGCTGGTCACAGTGGTCGGAGCCCAGACCGCCGCGGCCGGGAAGGATTTTCTGCCGCTCACCGTGGATTACCAGGAACGCACCTATGCGGCGGGCAAAATCCCGGGCGGCTTTTTCAAGCGCGAAGGACGCCCGTCGGAGAAGGAAATTCTCACTTCGCGCCTCATCGACCGGCCGATCCGGCCGCTGTTCCCCGATGGCTTTTACAACGAGGTGCAGGTAGTCGCGACCGTGATGTCTTCGAACAGCGAGGTGGACTCGGATGTTCCGGCCATGATCGGCGCTTCTGCGGCACTCGCGCTTTCCGGAATTCCGTTCAACGGTCCGATCGGCGCGGCGCGCGTCGGCTATCTCGACGGTCAGTACGTGCTCAACCCGACCGCAACCGAGCTTAACGCCTCGCAGCTTAACCTCGTCGTGGCCGGGACCCAGCAGGCCGTGCTCATGGTGGAATCCGAGGCAAAGGAACTGCCGGAAGACGTCATGCTCGGCGCCGTGGTGTATGGACACCAGCAGATGCAGACGGTGATCGACGTCATCAACGCTATGGTGGACGAAGCGGGCCGCCCTCTGTGGGACTGGAGTGCGCCGCCCAAGGCCGACGCGCTCGTTGCACGCATTTCGGAACTCGCGGAGCGCGATCTGAATGCGGCATTTCAGATCAAGCAGAAACAGGCGCGCGCGCACGCGATCGACGAGATCTGGACGCGCGTCTTCACCGAGGTCAGTGTCGGAGCCGAGGACGGACCGCCGGCGAACGTCGTGAAGGAGATCTGCTTCGCCCTGGAATCCAAAATCGTCCGGAGTCAGATCCTGAACGGCGAGCCGCGCATCGACGGACGCGATACGCGTACGGTGCGTCCGATATCGATCCGCACGGGGGTGCTTCCCCGTGCGCATGGCTCGGCGCTATTCACGCGCGGCGAGACCCAGGCGCTGGTCACTGCGACGCTCGGCACCTCGCGCGACGAGCAGATCATCGACGCACTGCAGGGCGAGTATCGCGAGCGTTTCATGATGCACTACAACATGCCGCCGTACGCGACGGGCGAGACCGGCCGTGTCGGTTCGCCGAAACGCCGCGAGATCGGCCACGGACGCCTCGCCAAGCGGGCGCTGCTCGCGGTGCTGCCGACGCCGGAGGAGTTCGCGTATTCGCTGCGCGTGGTTTCCGAAATTACGGAGTCCAACGGATCGAGCTCGATGGCTTCGGTGTGTGGCGGCTGCCTGTCGCTCATGGACGCGGGCGTACCGCTCAAGGCGCACGTGGCGGGGATCGCCATGGGCCTCATCAAGGACGGCAATCGGTTTGCCGTGCTGTCGGACATACTGGGTGACGAGGATCACCTCGGGGACATGGACTTCAAGGTCGCCGGAACCGCAGGCGGCATCACTGCCCTCCAGATGGACATCAAGATCGAGGGTATCACCAAGGAGATCATGCACGCCGCGCTCACTCAGGCACGCGAGGGGCGTATGCACATCCTAGAAAAGATGAGAACCGCGATCGAGACGCCGCGTTCGGAAATTTCGGCTTACGCGCCGCGCATGATTACGATCAAGATCAAACCCGAGAAGATCCGCGACGTCATCGGCAAGGGCGGCGCGGTGATCCGGGCGCTCACCGAGGAAACCGGCACGACCATCGACATCGAGGACGACGGCACGGTGACGATTGCGTGCGTATCCTCCGAGGGCGGCGAGATCGCCAGACGGCGCATCGAGGAATTGACTGCCGACGTGGAAGTCGGACGCATCTATGAAGGCACGGTGCTGAAGCTCCTCGATTTCGGGGCAATCGTAAGCGTGCTTCCGGGGCGCGACGGGCTGCTGCATATCTCCCAGATCGCCAACGAGCGCGTCAATAACGTCGGCGACTACCTCAAGGAGGGCCAGTCGGTACGGGTCAAGGTTCTCGAGGCGGATGACAAGGGACGGCTGCGGCTGTCGATGAAGGCCGCGGCGGCAGAAACACAGGCGGCCGCCGCGCAGTAATTGCGCGTAAACGGCAGGCGCAAATAAAAGGGCAGCCGACGGCTGCCCTTTTTGCTGAGCCAAAACGGCTTGCGCGTTACTTCGCCACCTGGCGCTCCCGCAGTTCATCGAGCGTTTTGCAGTCGATGCACAGCGTGGCGGTGGGGCGTGCCTCGAGACGCTTGAGGCCGATCTCGATGCCACACGACTCGCAGTAGCCGTACTCGCCTGCATCGATGCGGGCGATGGTTTCGTCGATCTTCTTGATCAGCTTTCTTTCACGATCGCGGTTCCTGAGTTCCAGCGACATGTCCGATTCCTGGCTCGCCCGGTCGTTGGGATCGGCGAATATGGTGGCCTCGTCCTGCATCGTGTGAACCGTCCGGTCGATATCCTGCGAGAGGTCCCGCTTCATCTCTTCCAGCATCTTGCGAAAGTGGGCGAGCTGCCGGGCGTTCATGTATTCCTCTTTTCCCTTCGGTTTATAGGGCGGGAAAGCCTTGTGCAGTTCGGTCGGCATGTCTTTATGATCCGTAAAAAAGTCGCTTTAATATCAGAAATTCATACCCGCCGCAACCCAACCGCTGGAGTGCTTCGGGCCCCGGTCGTTCATTGACCCTGGGGGGTGCGCAGAGTATATTACGCGCCTTCGGTTTTGGCGTAGCGGCGGCGAATTAATTGTGCTCCGGGTACGGCGCGAGCGTTCTTTTTCGCACAGCCGCCGCATAAAATGACAGTGCGCGGAGTGCCCGTAGCTCAACCGGATAGAGCACCGGCCTTCTAAGCCGGGGGTTGTGGGTTCGAGTCCCGCCGGGCGCGCCACAACCCGCGTCTTGCGATGTACCGACGGTGGCAGTAGCTCAGCTGGTAGAGTCCCGGATTGTGATTCCGGTTGTCGCGGGTTCGAGTCCCGTCTGCCACCCCATTCTTCGAGTTCCCTGCATCTTGGATGCAAGCGCGGGCTCGCCTGAGTTTGCTTCATCATGACAATATGATCTAATTGCGGCGTTCTTCGCGTGCGGTGCGATAGACGCTGCCGCGAACACAGGGGCGGACCATGCAGATTCTCTGGTGGCACTGGGTTGTGCTCGGCATCGTATTGGTGTTGCTCGAACTCGCTGTGCCGTCTTTTTTTCTGGTCTGGTTCGGCCTGGGCGCGCTGATCGTCGGCGTGCTTACCGTTTTTTCCCCAAGCGCGCCGTTTGCCTTCCAGATACTGGCGTGGACCGCCTGCTCGCTCGTCTTTCTTGCGCTGTGGTTCAGGGTTTTCAAACCCAACCTGTACAAGTCGCGCGCCGGGATGGCACGCGGTTCCCTCATCGGGGAGGTCGGACTGGTGACGCGCGACATCCGGCCCTACGAAAGAGGCCAGATTCGCCTGCAAAAGCCGGTATTGGGCGAGGAAGTGTGGGAGTCCGTGGCGGAAGAAGAGATTCGCGTCGGAGAGCGGGTGCGGATCCTGGAAGTCGAAGGCAACACGCTGAAAGTCAGCAGAACGTAAACGCGTAGCAG
Organism: Burkholderiales bacterium; assembly: GCA_035249725.1. Taxonomy (GTDB): domain Bacteria; phylum Pseudomonadota; class Gammaproteobacteria; order Burkholderiales; family SG8-41; genus DSOT01. The sequence goes on along the minus strand of DATFGD010000130.1, from coordinate 729 downwards.
CGCAAAGGTAGTGCGTCGCGGCCGGCGGCGCGCCTACGAATACCAACAAGTTCGGCAGTCCAAGGGAGCGACTTATGGGCGGATTTGAAATTTTCGCCATTGCGATACTGATTTTCGTCGTTATCACGGCGTGGAAAGGGGTGAGGATCGTCCCGCAAGGCGAAGAGTGGGTGGTGGAGCGTTTCGGAAAATACGAAAGGACGCTGACTCCCGGGCTCAGCATCATCATTCCGTACTTCGACAAAGTCGCCTACAAGGTAGTCACGAAGGACATCATCCTCGATGTTCCGGAACAGGACGTCATCACGCGGGACAATGCCGTCATCATCACGAACGCCATCGCTTTCATAAAGGTGACGGACCCGGTAAAGGCGGTCTACGGCGTGACCGATTTCGCCGAAGCGATCCGTAACCTCGTGCAGACTACGCTTCGCTCCATCGTCGGCGAAATGGAATTGGATGCAGCGCTTTCCTCGCGCGAAAAGATCAAGGCAAGGCTGCGGGAGATGATTTCCGACGAGGCCATCGATTGGGGGTTGACGATCAAATCGGTGGAGATTCAGGATGTGAAGCCGTCTGACTCGATGGTCAAGTCGATGGAATTGCAGGCCGCAGCGGAGCGGGAGCGAAAGGCCGTGGTCACCCGGGCGGAGGGCGAAAAGCAGGCGATGATACTGGAAGCGGAAGGGCGGTTAGAGAGCGCCAAGCGTGACGCGATTGCGCAGGTTA
>DATFGD010000129.1:0-4405 GCA_035249725.1 Burkholderiales bacterium | reverse complement strand
GTTTCCCCGCCCGAGTGCCGTACCGGCTGATGCACTCCCATCGCCGTCCGTCGCGTCCGGGGTCGTCACACGGATACGGTGGAACGACGGTGAACGCAGTCAGTACATCCGCAATCACCTGGACGGGCTCCAGCCGGCGATCGTACTGGGCGCCATCGATCACTGGCCAGCGCGGGAAAAGTGGACACCGCAATTCTTCAAGGACTGCTACGGCGCGCTCGAAGTTACGATCGATGGCAAGGCGTGGCGACTCGCTGAACTGATCGATCGTATTGTTGCCTCAACGCCGGAACACCCGGCGCCTTATCTGCGAAATCAGCCTCTCACGCGCTGGCCGTCCGAGCTGCTCGCCGATATTTCTCCGCTTCCGGATTGCAGCCGCCCGAATTACCTCGAGAACCCGTTTTTTCCAGCTCGCGGATCCCAGATCAGCCTCGAGCTTTACATCGGCGGCGCCGGAGCCGCGTTCCCGACGCTGCACTACGATTTCCGGCACATGCACGCGTTCCTCATGCAGCTCCATGGGACGAAGGAGTACGTTGTCTTCGCGCCGGATCAGGAACGTTACTTGTATCCGCGCCCGGGCATTGAGGGTAACAAATCGAGCATTCCCGACATCGAAAACGTGGATCGTGGCCGCTTCCCGCTCTATGCTCAGGCCAAAGGAATGCGTTTTCTGCTGAATGCAGGGGAGACGCTTTTCGTCCCTGGCGGATGGTGGCACACGGCACGCATCCTCACGACGTCGATCACGGTCTCGGTCAATGGGGCCAGCGCTGGAAACTGGGTGCAATACCGACGCGATTACTGCGCCGGAATCGCGCAGCGGTCTCCCATCAAGGCTGGTGTGGTAAACGCTTATCTCGCTCTGTTGGGCGTACTGTTGTCCATCTTTGAAACATGATGGGGCAGCTCACACCGTCTGGCGATATGTCGCGCGTTCACGGCGCAATGGAAATCGTCGCTGTGCGACTCGAGGTCTCACAGATGGTAGTTCATCGACTGTCGCTCTCGCTCTCGGAAGACGAGCGATCAAGAGCCGGCCGTTTCGCCTTCGAGCGCGATTGGCGGCGCTTCGTTGTCGCGCGTGGGAAGCTGCGGGAATTGCTGGGCCAACGCCTCGACGTCCGACCGGAATCGATTCAGTTCGCCTACGGCAAGCATGGCAAACCGGTCCTTGACCAGCCGTTTTGCCGAAGCGGCCTGCGCTTCAATGTAGCGCATTCCGCAGATCTCGCCGTTTACGCATTCTCGTATGAGCACGAGGTCGGCGTGGATGTCGAAGCCGTGCGCGCACTTCCCGACGCCGATGACATCGCAGCGCGTTTTTTTTCGCAGTGTGAGCAGGAGGCGTACCGCGCGCTGGATTCGCACCACAGGCAGCGCGGGTTCTTCAACTGCTGGACACGGAAAGAAGCCTATATCAAGGCGCTGGGAGACGGTCTCTATCATCCGCTCGACGGCTTCGATGTGACGCTCGCGCCCGGTGAACCGGCGAGAATACTGCGCGTTGCCGGTACGCCCGGCGAACAGTGCGGCTGGCGCCTCGAAAGTTTCGTTCCGGCGCCGGGTTTTATCGGCGCGGCTGCCGTGGAGGAAGCAAGCGCCCCGGTCGCCGCCGCTACAGCGCTTTCGTCAGCTCCGGCACTGCTTTGAAGAGGTCCTCCACGAGCCAGTAGTCCGCGACCGCGAAGATCGGCGCTTCCGGATCCTTGTTGATCGCGATGATGACTTTGCTGTCCTTCATCCCGGCGAGATGCTGGATCGCACCCGATATGCCGACTGCGATATAGAGTTCCGGGGCGACGATCTTGCCCGTCTGGCCAACCTGATAATCGTTCGGCACAAAGCCCGAATCCACTGCCGCACGCGACGCCCCGACGGCCGCGCCCAGCTTGTCGGCGAGCGCTTCGAGTATCTTGAAGTTCTCCGCACTCCCCATGCCGCGGCCGCCCGAGACGATGATGCGGGCGGCGGCCAGTTCCGGCCGCTCCGACTTCGAAAGCTCCTGACCCTTGAACTGCGTAAGCCCGGTGTCAGGGGGAGCCGCAACGTTCTCCACCGGCGCGGCGCTGGCCGCTTCACCCGCGGGGTCGAATGCCGTCGTGCGCACGGTGATCGCCTTGATACGGTCGGAGGACTGCACGGTGGCAAGGGCGTTGCCGGCGTAGATCGGCCGCACGAACGTATCGGGCGAATCGATCGCGCTGATGTCGGAGATCTGCTGCACGTCAAGCAGCCCGGCAACGCGCGGCATGAAATTCTTTCCGAATGCGGTCGAAGGCGCCAGGATATGGCTGTACTGATCCGCAATGGAGACGATCAGCGCCGCGAGATTCTCGGCGGGCGCGCCCGCATAATGCGGCGCATCGGCGAGCAGCACCTTTGTCACGCCTTCGACTTTCGCTGCCGCCTGCGCCGCAGCCGCGCACTGGTGTCCGGCGACGAGCACGTGCACCTCCCCGCCCACCTTTACCGCGGCGGCAATGGTATTCGTGACACCCGGCTTCAGGTGGCTGTTGTCATGTTCCGCGATAACCAGCGCTGCCATTTCAGATCACCCTCGCCTCGTTCTTGAGTTTTGCAATCAATTCCTGCACGTCCGCAACCTTGACGCCCGCGCTGCGCTTCGGCGGTTCCTGCACCTTCAGCGTCTTCAAACGCGGCTTGATATCGACGCCGAGCGCGTCGGGCGTCAAGACTTCGAGCGGCTTTTTCTTCGCCTTCATGATGTTAGGCAGCGTGACATAGCGCGGCTCGTTGAGGCGGAGGTCGGTCGTCATGACCGCCGGCAGCCTGACGGTCAACTTCTCCAGCCCGCCGTCGATCTCGCGCGTGACATCGGCGCTGTCGCCGTTCACTGTGATGTTCGAGGTAAACGTGGCCTGCGGCCAGTTCAAAAGCGCGGCCAGCGTCTGGCCGCACTGGTTGGAATCGTCATCGATCGCCTGCTTGCCCATGATGATCAGTTTGGGGTTTTCCTTTTCCACGATCTTCTTCAGCAGCTTCGCCACAGCGAGCGGCTGCACCTCGGCGTCCGTTTGCACCAGGATGCCGCGATCCGCACCCATCGCCATCGCTGTCCGCAATGTCTCCTGACACTGCTGCACGCCGATCGACACCGCGACGATTTCCGAAACCACACCGGCTTCCTTCATGCGTACGGCCTGCTCCACTGCGATTTCACAGAACGGGTTCATCGTCATCTTGACGTTGGCGGTCTCCACGCCGCTGCCGTCGGATTTCACGCGCACTTTCACGTACGGGTCGATCACGCGCTTGACCGTGACCAATACTTTCATCACTGCTCCTCGAGGGAAACGACCGGAAAAGGGATATGCGACGCGGTGATTTTACCCGATCGCGGGCAGCGGCGAAACGGTCGCCGCCGTCCGCGTCGGGGAATGCAGCATTTCATCTTACCGATGACAATCGGTATCCGGGAACGGGTACGTGCGCTTTTTATCTGGATTCGGGCGTTCTCCGCAATGACGAGTCGTTATTCTCGCGCCAGCATTCGGATGAAATCGCCGATGTCTTTCGCGTTCTCGAAATGCCAGACGCATTGCAGCAGCTGATCGCAGCGTGATGCACCCAGCAGAGGTTCGCAGTTCGCGCGAAACTTGGCTTGCAGATCGGCATCCGACATCGGGTTCGCGGTTTCTCCTTTGGGATCGAGAATCCGCGCCTCGAATTTCCGGCCGTCGCGCAGCGCGATGCGTACCGCTCCGGAACGGCGGCCCGGATACAGCCGTTCGCACTCTTCATCGATCCGCGTGTCGATGCGCGCGAGCAGCGCCTGAACTTCCCGGCGCTGCAGGCTTTCGGGCAGGAATTGCGGCGCAGTGACTTTGCCGTCTACAAGTGCGAGCGCGGCTGCGCAGGGCGCGCTCATCTGAGCATCGAGCAGCGTGTCGCAATGCCTGTGATCGTGGCCGTGCACGCCGACTGCATAGATTCCCAGCTCGACGTGCTCGAGGTCCGCTGCCTGTAAGCCATGCGTTTGCCGCAGATCGCAGATGCCGTCGATGACGGCATGGTAGTGGCGGCAGCACGGATACGGCTTGAAGTAGACGTGATCGATTTCCAACCGCTGTCCCAGCCCCTCGAGCAGTCGCGGCCACTTGATCCCGTCGCCGGCGTGCGTCTGGAAAAAGCCGTAGCGCCCTTCAAGAATCCTGGAGGGCCCGGTTATGCCGCGGCGCGCGAATTCGGCGCACAGCAGTCCATCGCGCGCGGCCTTTCCGGGATGAATGCGCTTGACGTCCGCACCTTCGTCGAGATACTCGCGGGTGCCGGCGCTGAAGCTTCCGGCGAGCCCGAGCGCATGGCCAACCTGCGCCGAATCCAGCCGCAGCAGACTCGAGACCGCGGCAGCGGCGCCGAAGACGCCCGCGATGGCGGT
>DATFGD010000128.1:0-2800 GCA_035249725.1 Burkholderiales bacterium | reverse complement strand
AGAAATGACTGACGCCGCTCTGCCCTCACCCCGCCCCTCTCCCGCATCGCGGGCGAGGGGAGATTTGTGGTGCAGATGGTTATGACCCATTTGCACGAGAATCAATAGCTGACATGTCCGCACGCCGCGGCTGGTTGAACCGATACGCGGGCACTATCGCCCCCGTTGCGATTGTTTTTATGCTCGCAGCCTGCGGTGACCGTGCCGCAAAGCTGCCCAAACTCTCGAACGAAGACGTCATCGTCGCTTTCGGCGATAGCCTGACCTACGGCACCGGCGCCGCGGAGCACGAAAGCTATCCCGCCGTGCTGGCCCAGTTGACTGGACGCAAGGTCGTGCGATCGGGTGTTCCGGGCGAAGTGACGGCGCAGGCACTGCAGCGCCTGCCGGACGTGATCGAGGAGCACCGCCCGCGGCTCGTGATCGTCTGTATCGGCGGCAACGACATGCTGCGGCGGCTGAGCATCTCGGAGGCGCATGCCAACGTGCGCGCGCTCATCAAGACCCTCAAGGATCGCGATATTGCCGTCGTGCTGATCGGTGTGCCGCAGCCCGCACTGTTGTCGAGCCCGCCCGAGTTCTACGCTGAGCTGGCACGTGAATTTTCGATTCCCTACGAAAGCGAAATTTTGAAGACCGTGCTCTACACGGCAGAGATGAAGGCCGACCCGATCCATCCCAACGCCCGGGGTTACCGGCGCATGGCGGAAGCGGTGGCGGCGCTGCTGCGCAAGGCGGGGGCGATTTGAGCGGCTCGCAGTCGGCGCCGCGATTCACATTGACGATGTGCGCCGCCGAAGCGCTTTCCATGACCGGATTCGCGGCCTACACCACATTGCTTCCGGTATTGCAGCGGGAATGGGGTCTGTCGAATTCCGAAGCAGGTCTCATCAGCGGTATCTATTTCGCGGGCTACGTCGCGGCAACGCCCGTCCTGACGAGCCTCACCGACCGCTTCGATTCCCGCCATATCTACGTATTGTCGTGTTTTATGTCCTGTCTGGGCGCCGTTGGTTTCACGCTGTTCGCGAGCGGTGCGTGGAGCGCGCTTTTTTTTCAATTCCTGATCGGCGCGGGCCTCGGCGGCACATACATGCCCGGCCTCAAGATGCTTGCGGATCACCTCAAAGGCACCGGGCAGTCGCGGTCCGTGGGTTTCTACACCGCGAGCTTTGGGATCGGCTCCACGCTTTCCATTTTTGTATGCGGTCTCCTCGGGGCGGCGTACGGATGGGAGTGGGCATTCGCTTACGGTGCGGTCGGACCGATGCTGGCGGCGATTATCGTCGGGTTGGCCATGCCGCGGGGGCGCACGCGCGCCGCCGGTTCTCCGGCGCCGGCGCTATTGGATTTTCGCCCGATACTGCGCAATCGCCGCACGCTGCCGTTCATCTTCGGCTACTCGGCACACAACTACGAGCTTTTCGGGCAGCGCTCGTGGATGGTCGCGTTCCTGGTGTACTGCGCATCGCTCCAGCCCGCTGAAGCGCCGATGCTTTTCAGCGCAGCGACGCTGGCGGCGGTCATCAACCTGCTGGGACCGATCATGAGCGTAACCGGCAACGAGATTGCAATCCGGTTCGGCCGGACGCGGGTCATCTTTACCTTCATGACGGCTTCCGGCGTTATGGCGTGCGTCCTCGGCTATACCGCCGCCCTCCCCTGGATGCTTGTATTTCTGCTGATGTGCGTGCACTACGGGCTCATGCTGGGCGACTCGGCCGCGCTCACGTCCGGTGCCGTCGCTTCAGCGCACCCCGATGAACGCGGTGCGACGATGGCGGTCTACTCGTTTTCTGGATTCAGTGCGGCTTTTCTCGCGCCGTTGGTGTTCGGCGCGGTGCTCGATCTCGCAGGCGGCAATCGCAGTCTCATCGCATGGGGGCTTGGCTTTGCGAGCATCGGCATATTCGGTGCGCTCGCGCCGCTGGCAAGATGGCTGTACTTGCGGCGCGTCTGAACCGTGCAACTGCAGGAGTGACGGGTATGGCGGATCTGGCCGAGGGCATACGCAGAGTCGGTTTCAAGCGCTGGTACGAGCGTCAGCTCATTGAAAGCCATGTTTATTTCGTGACCGCTTTCCTGAGCCTCATCGTCATCGTCGCGGGTATCGAAGCCTACAGCGCGAACGCGGAAGGATCGACGCGGCTCTATATGCTGACGCTGGTCGCGGGCGGTATCGTGCTCTGCGCGTGGTCTTTCCGCCGCTACCAGTACATGCTCGCGCGGGCCGTGCGTGCGGCCGCCCGATCGATCTGCACGCAATGCAGGACTTATGGGGTGCTCGACGTCGCGCGGGAGCGGGAAGCTGCGCCCTGCCTTACGGTGCGCTGTCGCAAATGCGGACACGAGTGGCAGATCGAGTGAGCCGTGCAGCGCTCACGGGAATCAATTGATCCGGCTGCCGCCGGTGTGGAACTGCGGCCAACGTTCGCGCACCGCTTCTGAATCGTCCTGGTACACGTGGCAGGCGTTGAGCTGGTACGGCTTCTTGGTCCGCCCCGATGGGGCGCGAGTCTCGCGCGCCCGTCCCGTCGCCTGGAACGCCGTCGTGCCGATCGGCCCGAGCAACTCGACGAGGTGCGTGCAACCCCGTATGCCGCCCAGCAGTTCGAGCGTCCGGCGCCGCCATCCGGGACCGATGGTGAGACCGATGAGCGTCTTGAAGTTCGGGGCGATCGCACCGCAATGCGGATAGGGTCCCTCATCGGTCGCCGCTTCCGCATCATGTACTTTCAGGTCGAGATCGATCGTGAGCCGCAGCCACATGTCATGCACGGGTTGTCCGGGCTCGCGTTCG
>DATFGD010000127.1:0-2712 GCA_035249725.1 Burkholderiales bacterium | reverse complement strand
TTCTGCCTGCTGCACAAGGACGCAGGCACCGGTTCCGAACTGCACTACCATCCCAACGAATTATTGATCTTCCCGTTGCGCGGCAAGATCAACGCCATCGTCGGCAAGGATAGACGCGTCGTGAGCCCGGGCACTTTCGTGCACGCGCCGGCATATGCGCGGCATTCGATGCGTGCGACCGAGGACGCACACTGTCAGTATCTCTACATCAAGGACAAGACGTGGACGGTCGTCGGACTGGCAGAGGATGAGGCCGTTCCGGACAAGGCACTGACGGTGGCAGAGGTGAACCGCAAGTACAACGTCGGTGACCGCGACCGCCATCAGAAAGCGCAAGGCAAATCGCAGGCAATCATCGAGGGCGTGGATGTCTGTTACTACCCGATCATCGAGAGTCTGGATGCGCCGCGCGCGTCCGCCCGGCGGGTGAACTGGATCGAGGGTGAGCGGCTCGCTTTCGGCTTTTTCGAAGTCCCCGCCGGATACGACGAACCTGCGATGAGCGCCGCGCGGGAAATGTTCGTCTACGTTCTGAGCGGCAACCTCGACGCTGAGTCCGGCGGGCAGAAAAAGATCATCGGCGCCGGCGACATCGTCCACATCCCGCGCGGGAAGCCCTACCGCCTCCAGCCAAAACCGCCATACGCGCGCTATGTGCTTGTGTGCTCGACCCCGTACCTCGAGCAGCGTATCGATAACATGACACCCGAGGAAGCGGAGCAGGCGCGCGTCAACATGAAACCCAATTGATCGCCTTTTTGAAATCCCCGCATATCGACGTCCCTTACCGAGGAAGAACCGTGACCGTGAAAGTCTCTGGCATTGTCGCAGGAATTGCCCTGGCCATTCTGTCAATCGCGCCGGACGCAGGTGCGCAGGGCTGGAAACCGGAACGCAATGTCGAATTGATCGTCCCCGCTTCAGCCGGCGGATCGCTCGACACGATGGGCCGCACCGTGCAGCGGCTGTGGGATGAGCTCAAGCTTGTTCCGGTATCGAGCACGGTTGTGAACCGATCCGGTGGCGGGCACGCCGTTGCCTACAATTTCCTCAATCAGCGCACCGGCGACCCGCACTACATGAGCATCACCTCTTCCACCCTGCACACCAGCAACATCAATGGCCGCACACCGCTTTCGTACCGCGATTTCACGCCGCTCACGGTGCTGCTGACCGAATACATCGCCTTCGCGGTGCGCGCGGATTCTCCGATCAAGACCGGCAAGGACCTGATCGAAGCTTTGCGCAAGAATCCTGCCTCTTTGAGTTTCGCGTTGAGCAGTGCAGTCGGCGGCACGCACCACATCTCCCTGGGTCTGCCTCTCCAGTCGGCCAAGATCGACATGACGCGGACCAAACTCGTCGCATTCAATTCCACGGGTGAAGCCGTGACCGCGCTCCTCGGCGGGCACGTCGACGTGATGAACGGCGGAACGGTGCAGATCGCACCGCACGTGGAGAGCGGAAAAATGCGCGTGCTTGCCGTCACGTCGGCGAAACGATTGCCGGGTTCATTGTCGGCGGCGCCCACCTGGCCGGAACTCGGCTACAAGGGTGTGTTTGAGAACTGGCGTGGCGTGATTGGCACCAAAGGCATGACCGCGGAGCAGATCGCTTTCTGGGAGAACGTGTTCCGCAAAGTGGTCGAGAGCGGCGAATTCAGGAAACTGGCGGAGAAGAATCAGTGGGACACCAACTTCAAAACCGCCGCCGAGACGCGCAAGTTTATGGAATCGCAATATAGCGAGCTGAAGGAAGTCATGACCTTCCTCGGGCTTGCCAAATAGCCAGCCGCCGGGATGGCCGGAGGAACGATGAACAAGAAGCGAACGCGAAATGCCGGCCTTGTCGGCCAGATCGGGCTCGGTATCATGGGCGGCGCGTTTGCGAAGCATTTGCTCGCCGCAGGGTTCCAGGTCGTCGGATACGACGTCGCACCGGCCGCACTGAAGCGGCTCACCGCCGCGGGTGGTGAGGCGGCAGGTTCCTGCGCCGAAGTGGCCGAGCGGGCTCGCATCATCATTACCTCTTTGCCGTCACCTGCGGCGATGGAAGACACGTTTTTCGGCCCGGACGGGCTCGGCCGCAGCGCCCGCTCCGGAGCGACCGTCATCGAAGCGAGCACCATGACGCTCGACCTGAAGCAGCGCATTCGGCAGCGCCTCGTCCGCCGCGGCGTCGAGGTGCTGGACTGTCCAATCAGCGGGACCGGCGCGCAGGCTGCTGCAAAGGATATCGTGGTGTACGCAAGCGGCAGCCGAAGTGCGTATAACCGCTGCCGTCCGGTATTTGAGGGATTCGCGCGCGGCAATTACTACTGCGGCGCCTTTGGCGTGGGTTCGAAGCTCAAGTTCGTCGCGAACCTGCTCGTCACCATACACAACCTGTCGACGGCCGAAGCCATGGTGGTGGGCGAAAAGGCTGGTATCGATCTCGATCTGCTGTACCGGGTAATCGCCGACGGCGCCGGGACTTCGCGGATGTTCGAAGTGCGCGGGCCGATGATGGTCGCCAAACACTATCTGCCGCCGCACATGAAGGCGGAAATCTATCAGAAGGACATCGATATCATCCACGGCTTCGTGCGCAAGATGAAATGCCCGACGCCGCTTTTCGACAGCAGCCTTCCGTTTTATACCGCCGCACTCCGCCAGGGATTGGGGCAGGAGGACACTGCAGGAATTCATGCGATTCTGAGGCAACGTGCGAACC
>DATFGD010000126.1:0-7441 GCA_035249725.1 Burkholderiales bacterium | reverse complement strand
TGCGATCTCATCCTGATGACCTCGCACGGCCGCAAAGGACTCGCAGCCGTCCTCCTCGGAAGCGAAACCAGAAAAGTGCTGACACATACGCGCGTGCCGGTTCTGGTGGTTCGCTGACGACCGGACGCGGCTGTTCAGATTACATTTTCTATATCTTCGGCTTCGAAATATTGTAGTGCAAAGCAGCAAAATGGCTTGCACGCCGGAGCCGGTGCTGGCACAATGCAGTCGTGTTCGATGCTCGCTCGAGCGTCGGGCACACTCCTCCAAAACCTCCTCCTTTGGTGGAACTCTAGCGCAACCTTTCGAGGTTGCGCTTTTTTTTGCTGCTTTTGAGAGTATGCACTTACTAAATTGCCATCTGCAAGCACGCGTGGTCCATCGCTCACCGTTATGCTGCGAAGCAATATAACAGCTTGCGTTGTCCATGCCATCGGCAAAAAAATGCAACAACTCGAAATGAAGTGAGATCCCTGCTTCCCTAACGGGTGCCAGGCAAGCCCGTGTTGAAGCGCTTGGTGCGCGGAGCGGTCGCAAGCTGGCCTTGTGCAAGCCGCTTCCTCATACTTGACTGCGGTCAAGGCTCCTCACCCGGCGTCCGGATAAATTCCAGCTTTCTGCCAGGCCGTATCCAGAAATCCATTCCAGACAGCCCCATAAATGAAAATCCACGAGTATCAGGCGAAGGAAATTCTGCGGAAATATGGCGTCGCGACACCGCGCGGCATCGCATGCTTCAGTGTCGAGGAAGCCGTCGCGGCGGGCGCCAAGCTCGGCGGCAAGGTGTGGGTCGTGAAGGCGCAGATCCATGCCGGCGGCCGTGGTAAAGGCGGCGGGGTCAAACTCGCCCGGACCCCGGCGGAACTGCGCCAGTATGCGAGCCAGATACTCGGCATGCAGCTCAAGACGCCCCAGACCGGGCCGGAGGGCCAAAAGGTGCGCCGCGTGCTGATTGAGGAGGGTGCCGATATCCGCAAGGAACTGTATGTCGGCATGGTGGTGGACCGCGGCTCGCAGCGCGTCGTCCTCATGGGTTCCAGTGAAGGCGGCATGGACATCGAGGAAGTCGCGGCGCAAACGCCGGAGAAGATTCACAAGGCGGCGATCGACCCCTTCACCGGCTTGACCGATGCGCAGGCCGAGGATATCGCCCGCAAGATCGGTATACCGGACAAGACACTGGGGCAGGCCCGGGATTTTCTGAAAGGCCTGTATCGGGCGTTCGACGAGACCGACGCCTCGCTCGCGGAAATCAATCCGCTGATTCTCACGGGCGACGAACGCGTTCTCGCACTCGATGCCAAATTCAATTTCGACGACAACGCGCTCTTCCGGCATCCTGAAATCGCGGCAATGCGCGATCTCGACGAGGAAGATCCGGCGGAGATCGAAGCCTCCAAGTACGATCTTTCGTACATATCGCTGGACGGAGACATCGGTTGTCTGGTCAACGGTGCCGGCCTCGCGATGGCCACCATGGACATCATCAAGCTCTACGGCGGGAGTCCGGCAAACTTTCTCGACGTCGGCGGCGGTGCGTCGACCGAGAAGGTGACCGAGGCCTTCAAGATCATGCTGCGCAACCCCAAGCTCAAGGCCATACTGGTCAACATCTTTGGCGGCATCATGAAGTGCGACGTGATTGCCGAAGGCGTGGTGATGGCCGCGCGCGAGGTGAGCCTCAAAGTCCCGCTGGTGGTGCGGCTCGAGGGTACCAATGTCGATCTGGGCAAGAAGATCCTGGCGGAATCCGGACTGCCGATCATCTCGGCCGCAAACATGGCCGATGCGGCGCAGCAGGTCGTGGCGGCCGCGAAAAAACGGTGAGGTTGGAGCGAGCGCAAGACATGTCGATCCTGATCAATAAAGACACGAAAGTCATCACCCAGGGCATCACCGGCAAGACCGGCCAGTTCCACACGAAAATGGGGAAAGAATACGCCAATGGCGCGCAGTGCTATGTCGCGGGCGTCACCCCGAAGAAAGGCGGTCAGCGCTTCGAAGGCATCCCGATCTACGAGACGGTAAAGGAAGCGAAGGCCGCGACCGGCGCCACGGTGTCGGTGATTTATGTGCCGCCGCCTTTTGCGGCTGCGGCGATCGACGAAGCGGTCGAAGCGGAACTCGATCTCGTCATCTGCATCACGGAAGGCATCCCCGTTCGCGATATGATTCGGACCAAGTACAAATTGCAGGGCTTCAAGACGAAGCTGGTCGGTCCGAATTGTCCCGGTGTCATCACGCCCGACGAGATCAAGATCGGCATCATGCCGGGCCACATACACAAGAGGGGGCCGGTCGGCGTCGTGTCGCGTTCGGGCACGCTGACTTACGAGGCGGTCGGCCAATTGATGGAGGTCGGTCTCGGCCAGTCGACGTGCGTGGGCATCGGCGGCGATCCCGTGAATGGGCTGCGCCACGTCGACGTGATGCAGATGTTCAACGCCGATCCGCAGACCGAAGCGGTCATCATGGTGGGCGAGATCGGCGGTTCGAACGAGGAAGAGTGTGCGCGCTGGGTGCGGGACAACATGAAAAAGCCGGTGGTCGGCTTCATCGCGGGTGTCACGGCGCCGCCGGGAAAGCGCATGGGGCATGCCGGTGCGATCATCTCCGGCGGAAAAGGCACTGCCGCGGAGAAACTTGCGGTTATGGAGGAATGCGGGATCAAAGTCACACGCAATCCAGCGGAGATGGGCAAGCTCCTCAAGTCTGTGTTGAAGTAATCATCGGAGAGTGAATTGGAAGGCGGTATCGTCAAACGGAATCGAGGCGGGCGGGGCAAAGCGAAGGGCCGCAGCGTCGATGCACGCGCGCTCGCCGAAGTGCAGGCATTGCTGGGTGATGCGCCGCGGCGCCGCGATCTTCTGATCGAATATCTGCACCGCATCCAGGATCGCTACGGCTGCATTTCCGCGGCGCACATGGCGGCGCTCGCACGCGAAATGGGCCTTGCGATGGCCGAAGTCTACGAGGTTGCGACGTTTTATCACCATTTCGACGTCGTGAAGGAAGAAGGCAAGGCGCCGCCGGCGCTCACGGTGCGCGTGTGCGATTCGCTGTCGTGCGAAATGGCGGGCGCCAATGAACTGATCGGCGCGCTGAAGGCGGCGCTCGGCGCCGGCGTGCGCGTCGTTCCCGCACCGTGTGTCGGCCGCTGCGAGCAGGCACCGGTCGCGGTGGTGGGACAGAATCCGCTTGCCGGCGCGACGGTAGAGAACGTGCGCTCGGCGGCAACTGCAAAAGAAATCCGGTGCCCGGTCGGGCAATATATCGATTACGCGGCGTATCGCAGCGGCGGCGGTTACAAGCTTGCTGCGGACTGTTTGTCCGGCAAGCGCGACGTGGAAACCGTGATCAAGACGATGGAGGATTCGGCGCTGCGGGGTCTCGGCGGGGCAGGTTTTCCGGCGGGCCGCAAGTGGCGCATCGTGAAAAATGAGCCGGCGCCCCGCCTGATGGCGATCAACATCGACGAAGGCGAGCCGGGCACCTTCAAAGACCGTTATTACCTCGAACGCGATCCGCATCGCTTCATCGAAGGCGCGCTTATCGCGGCCTGGGCGGTCGGAATCGCCGAGATCTACATCTACCTGCGAGACGAATACGCGGGCTGCCGTGCGATACTCGAGCGTGAACTGGACGCGCTGCGCGCCGATCCCCCATGCACGCTGCCGGCGATACATCTCCGGCGCGGAGCCGGGGCTTATATCTGCGGCGAAGAATCCGCGATGATCGAATCGATCGAAGGCAAGCGCGGCATGCCGCGGCTGCGCCCGCCGTATGTCGCGCAAGTCGGACTGTTCGATCGCCCAACGCTCGAGCACAACATGGAAACGCTCCATTGGGTGCGCGAGATACTCGAAAAAGGCGGCGCATGGTTTGCCTCGCAGGGCCGGCACGGTCGCAAGGGCCTGCGCTCCTTCTCGGTGTCGGGGCGCGTCCGCAATCCTGGTGTGCACCTCGCGCCCGCCGGGATCACAGTGAAAGAGCTGATCGAGGAATACTGCGGCGGCATGCTTCCCGGGCACAGCTTCTACGCGTATCTGCCGGGCGGCGCTTCGGGCGGGATCCTGCCCGCTTCGATGGGCGATATCCCGCTCGATTTCGACACGCTGAATGAGTACGGCTGTTTCATCGGTTCCGCGGCCGTCATCGTCCTCTCCGACAAGGACAAGGCGGCCATGGCGGCGCGCAACGTGATGAAATTTTTCTCCGAGGAATCGTGCGGACAGTGCACGCCGTGCCGCGTCGGAACCGGCAAAGCGCTCAACCTGATGGGCGAGCCGCGGTGGAACCAGGGTCTTTTGGAGGAACTTTCCGTGGCCATGGCCGACGCATCGATATGCGGGCTCGGACAGGCGGCGCCCAATCCGATACGCTGCGTGATGAAGTATTTTCCCAAGGAAGTTGAGTGAACGGTGGGCGGTGGAGCGGTGAAGACTGTTCACTGAACGCCGGTCATTTCACCGAAGGCGAACTATGACTGCGACGAGCAAACAGGAACTGGCTGCGATGCCGGTGGAGTTCAAGCTGAACGGCCGGGACGTCGTCGCCTATGGCAACGAAACGATCATCCAGGCGGCGAAGCGCCACGGCGTCGAGATCCCGCACCTCTGCTACAAGGCGGGCATGCGGCCCGACGGCAACTGCCGCGCGTGCATGGTCGAGATCAAGGGCGAACGCGTGCTGGCGCCGTCGTGCTGCCGCAAGCCCACGCCCGGCATGGACGTGATATCCAACAACGAGCGCGCGCTTGCCTCGCAGAAGATGGTGCTCGAGCTGCTGCTCTGCGACATGCCGGAGCAGCGCCATACCCTGCACTCCGAACTGGATCACTGGGCGCAAGCCTTGAAGCTCGGCAAGCCGCGCTTTGCCGCGCGCCATCAGCCGTCTGCCGATCTCTCGCACTATGGGATTGCGGTCAATCTGGACAATTGCATCCAGTGCACGCGCTGCGTGCGCGCCTGCCGCGAGGAGCAGGTAAACGACGTCATCGGCTATGCGTTCCGCAGCGACCATTCGAAGATCGTGTTCGATTTCGACGACCCGATGGGCGAATCCACCTGCGTGGCGTGCGGCGAGTGCGTGCAGGCCTGTCCGACCGGCGCGCTCATGCCTGCGCGCGGCGTCGGGATGATCAAGCCCGACAAGCAGGTGCACTCGGTGTGCCCGTACTGCGGCGTCGGCTGCCAGCTCACGTACAACGTGAAGGACAACCGCATCCTGTATGTGGACGGCCGCGATGGCCCGTCGAACCACGGCCGGCTCTGCGTCAAGGGCCGCTACGGCTTCGATTACGTGCATCACAAACAGCGCCTCACGAGGCCGCTCATCCGCAAGCCCGGCGTGCCCAAGCATGCCGACTTCACGATGGATCCGGCGAATCCGCTGGAACACTTTCGTGAAGCGACGTGGGAGGAGGCGCTCGATCTGGCCGCCGCCGGGCTCAGGAAGGTTCGTGACGCGCAGGGCGGAAAGGCGCTCGCCGGCTTCGGCTCCGCGAAGGGATCGAACGAAGAAGCTTATCTTTTCCAGAAGCTGGTGCGCACTGGCTTCGGCAGCAACAATGTCGATCACTGCACACGCCTGTGTCACGCGTCCTCGGTTGCGGCGCTGATGGAGGGCCTCAATTCGGGTGCGGTATCGAACCAGGTAAACGATGTGATGCGGGCGGAAGTGATTTTTCTGATCGGCGCCAATCCCATCGTGAATCACCCGGTCGCGGCAACCTGGATCAAGAACGCGGCGAAGAACGGCGCGAAACTGATCTACGCCGATCCGCGGCGCTCCGAACTCTCGCGGCACGCGACCTACGCGCTCCAGTTCAAGGCCGATACCGATGTCGCGTTGCTCAACGCCATGATGCACACCATCGTGCACGAGGGTCTCGTGAACGAGGATTTCGTCAAGGCGCGCACCATCGGCTATGACGAGTTGAAGAAGAATGTCGAAGGCTACAGCCCCGAAGCGATGGCGCCGATCTGCGGCATACCGGCCGAAACCATCAAGGAAGTGGCGCGGCTTTACGCGACATCGAAGGGCTCGATGATCCTGTGGGGCATGGGCATCTCCCAGCACGTGCACGGCACCGACAACGCGCGCTGCCTGATCGCGCTTTGCCTCATGACGGGGCAGGTGGGGCGGCCGGGCACCGGTCTCCACCCTCTGCGCGGCCAGAATAACGTGCAGGGCGCTTCCGACTCGGGCCTGATTCCGATGGTGTTCCCGGATTATCAGCGGGTGGACGATGCCGAAGCCCGCGCGCGCTTCGAGAAGTTGTGGGGCGCGACGCTCGATCCCAAGCCGGGGCTCACGGTGGTCGAGATCATGGACGCGGTGCACGAAGGCAAGCTTCGCGGGATGTACATCATGGGCGAGAATCCGGCGATGTCGGATCCCGACGTGCATCACGCGCGCGTCGCACTCGCGAAACTCGACTGGCTGGTGGTGCAGGAGATTTTCCTCACCGAAACCTGCTATCACGCCGACGTGATTTTGCCGGCCACGGCATGGCCGGAAAAAATCGGAACGGTCACCAATACCGATCGCATGGTGCAGCTCGGCCGGCAGGCGCTCACGCCGCCCGGCGAAGCAAAACCCGATTTATGGATCATCCAGGAGCTGGCGCGACGCTTGGGGCTCGACTGGCGCTACGAAGGTCCGCGCGAGGTGTTCAACGAAATGCGCAAGGCGATGCCCTCGATCGCCGGCATCACCTGGGAGCGGCTGGAAAAGGAAAGCTGCGTCACCTATCCGTGCGAGAAAGAGGGCGATCCCGGCCAGCCGGTCGTATTCGTGGAGACGTTCCCGACGCAGACGGGGCGAGCCAAATTCGTACCGGCGGACATCATTCCCGCAGCGGAGCGCCCGGACAGCGAGTTCCCGTTCGTGCTCATCACCGGACGCCAGCTCGAACACTGGCACACCGGCGCGATTACGCGCCGCGCGGCGGTTCTCGATGCGATCGAGCCGGATCCGGTCGCGTCGCTGCACCCGCTCGATCTCGATGCGCTCGGCGCGAAGCAAGGCGACGTCATCACGGTGGAGTCACGGCGCGGCATCATCTCGCTCTATGCGCGGGCCGACGATGGCACGCCGCGCGGCGCCGTGTTCATCCCATTCTGCTTCTACGAAGCGGCGGCGAATCTGCTGACCAACCCGGCGCTCGACCCGTTCGGGAAAATACCCGAATTCAAGTACTGCGCGGTGAAGGTGATGAAGGGCGGGGAACTGATGCCGCGTTCGACGTACGGCGGCGGACAGGCATTGCGCGAACTCGAATCGGCTTGACGCGCGCTGCCGCGGACGCTGTCCGGGAGAGTGCTTGTGGATGCCTTGGAACTTCTGCTCGGCCGGGAGTCCGCGCTGCGGCTCGAGGCGCCGGGGCCGGATTCTGCGGCGCTCGATGAAATCTTCCGCAGCGCGTTGCGCGCGCCCG
>DATFGD010000125.1:0-3265 GCA_035249725.1 Burkholderiales bacterium | reverse complement strand
GCGTGGACCACGAGCCCGCACGCGTAAGGCTTGTACATATTGTTCGTAAGCTCCCAGCGCTCGCCCCAGCCGTCCGTAATCACCGCCGGATCGAACCTGGTGGAGAGGACGTGTGCGAAACCGCGCGGCGCTTCGATGGCCTGCTCGGTGCTCGTGAAATCGCGTGAAGCGAGCAACGCCGCGGTCAGACCATTCTGCGCCGCCCGCCCGGGGTGAAGGCTCTTGCACATGCTCCCGAACATTTCGCGCAGCCCGGCCGACTGGATAGCCGCCAGGCCGAGCGCCCATGCCATTTGCCGCGCATTCAGTCCGAGCAGAATGCCGCTCGCCGCCGCAGCACCGAATACGCCGGCCGTGCCCGTGATGTGCCAGCCGATGTCGTAGTGCTCGGGAAATACCGAAAGACCGACGCGTTCCTCGGCCTCGACGCCGAGGACGAATGCATGCACGAGCCGCGTCCCGGTGATCCCCTGCCACTCCGCAAGTCCGAGCAGTGCAGGCAGAACCGGCGCGCTCGGATGGATCGCGCGCGCGTGCGTATCGTCGAAGTCCAGAACGTGAGAGCTGATGCCGTTAACAAGCGCGGCATGCAGGATATCGAGACGTTCGGGCCGCCCGAGAACGGCGGCCTGCGGCGGCCCTGAAAACGGACGCACGGCGGCAAGCGCGCACTCGACGGTCTCGTGCCGTGCGCTGCCGATCGCACACCCCAGCCAGTTGAGGAGCGCGCGCGACGCCTCGTGGCGCACGGCGTCGGGTAGGTCTTCATAGCGCGATTCGACGAGACGCCGGGCGAGCGTGCGGGTGATGTTCATTCGGGAAAGGGGGGCGTCGAACCGCGATGCGGTGGACGAAGCGCGTGGCACCTTGTGTGGGCAAAAATTCTAGCAGAGCGTCCATGCCGCCACAACGAAACTGTAGGCTAGAATATCGCGCTCGCGTAACGGTGGAGCAAACACGATATGAACGCGCCGTTGGTTGGCATCGTGATGGGGAGCGAGAGCGACTGGGGCGTGATGAAGCACGCCGCCCGGCAGCTCAGGGATTTCGGCGTGCCATTCGAGGCGCGGGCGTTGTCCGCGCACCGCACGCCCGATCTCCTGATGGAATGGATCGACAGGCTCGTTGCTGCCGGCACGAAGTGCTTCATTGCGGGCGCAGGCGGTGCGGCACACCTCGCCGGCGTTGTGGCGTCCAAAACCACTTTGCCGGTACTGGCCGTGCCGATGCCTTCGAAGCATCTGCAGGGCCTCGATTCATTGCTCTCCATGGTCCAGATGCCGAAAGGCATACCGGTTGCGACCTTCGCGATCGGCGACGCGGGCGCAGCGAACGCGGGTCTTTTCGCCATTGCCGTGCTCGCGCTGGAGGACAAAGAGCTCGCGGCGGCGCTCTCAAAATTTCGAGCGGCGCAGGCCGACGCCGTCAAAGCGGTCAAGCTGCCCGCAGAATAGCGGGTCCGATCAATGAACAAGGTGCGGCCGACGCCTTATCTCGGTTGCGCCGGCGCTCTATCTCTCTGTAGCCATGATGCCAAACGATACCCCGCTTTTCGAAAGTGATCTCAAGAGCCTCGAGTTCCTCCATCGCGGCAAGGTGCGCGATCTCTATGCCGTGGGTGAAGACCGGCTGCTCATCGTGCAGACGGATCGCCTGTCGGCCTTCGACGTCATCCTGCCTACGCCCATTCCGGGCAAGGGCCGCGTGCTGACGGAACTCTCGTTTTTCTGGTTCGATAAATTGCGTCACATCGTCCCGAATCATCTCACCGGCGTCGCGCCCGAGTCCGTGATCGCAGAGAGCGAACGCCCCCAGGTGGCGGGCCGGGCGATGGTCGTACGAAAGCTCAAGCCGCTGCTCATCGAAGCGGTCGTGCGCGGCTACATCATCGGATCCGGCTGGAGCGATTACCAGAAGACGGGCGCCATCTGCGGCATCAAATTACCGCCAGGACTGCGCCAAGCCGAGAAACTGCCGCAGCCCATCTTCACGCCGGCGTCCAAAGCGCCGGCTGGACAGCACGACGAAAACATCACGTATGCCGAAGCGGAGGTCGCCATCGGCAGCCATTATGCTGCGCAGGTTCGCGACCTCTCCATCCGTCTTTACAGTGAAGCGGCCGAATATGCCGCGACGCGCGGCATCATCATCGCCGACACGAAGTTCGAGTTCGGCGTGGATGAGCGAGGTGAGGTCGTGCTGATCGACGAAGCGCTCACGCCCGACTCGTCGCGCTTCTGGCCCGCGGCCGGGTATCGGATTGGCATCAGCCCACCGTCCTTCGACAAGCAGTTCGTCCGCGACTGGCTCGAGACGCAGCCGTGGAACAAGAAACATCCCGCGCCTGCACTGCCGCCGGATGTGCTCGCAAAAACGTCAGAAAAATACCGCGAGGCGCTGCGCTTGTTAACTGCGTAGGATCGAACCGCCAAGGCCGCCAAGGCGAATAATTTTGTTCAGATATGTAAAGCGTCGAACCGAAGCTCTTGTCACAGATTACTGGAGCCCTCACGGTCCCTAATGGAATAGCTAGGGCGCTGCACGTTTTTTTGTATTGTTTCTTGGCGGTCTTGGCGTCTTGGCGGCTGATCCGAATGGTTTCTGATAAAGACATCGACCGCGCGGTGGCGGTATTGCATGCCGGCGGGCTCGTGGCCTTTCCCACTGAGACCGTATACGGGCTCGGTGCTGACGCGGCAAACGCAACGGCAGTACAAAAAATCTTCGCGGCGAAGGGACGGCCGCACGATCATCCGCTGATCGTTCATATCGCCGAAGCCGCACAGCTTGCGGCATGGGCGCGCGACATCCCGCAGTCGGCACATCTGCTCGCGCGATGCTTCTGGCCCGGGCCGCTCACGCTGGTGCTCAAGCGCGCGCACGGCGTAAGCGATTTCGTTACCGGCGGACAGGATACGATAGCGCTGCGCGCGCCGTCGCATCCCGTCGCGCGCACGCTGCTCGCGCGCTTTGGCGGCGGCGTGGCGGCGCCGTCGGCGAATCGCTACGGCCGGGTTTCCGCGACGACCGCCGAACACGTGCGGCGCGAGTTGGGCGACACGATCGATTGCGTGCTGGACGGCGGCGCAACCGAGGTTGGAATCGAATCGACCATTGTCGATCTTTCGGGCGCGCAGCCGAGCGTGCTGCGGCCCGGCATGATTACGGCGCACATGCTGGAAGAGGCGCTCGGGGCGCCGCTCGCAGCGCCCAGCACCGCATCGCCGCGCGCCCCAGGAACACTCGAGCGCCACTACGCGCCGCA
>DATFGD010000124.1:0-11180 GCA_035249725.1 Burkholderiales bacterium | reverse complement strand
GAGGCGCAGCACGCCTTCGCCGACGATGGAGAAACGGAAGTGACCCGGCTCGATCGTTCCGGCGTGCACCGGGCCGACCGGAATTTCGTGCACGCCCTCGCCCCCGACCTGTACAAAGGGGTAATGATCCACGCCATTGGCAAAGCCTTGCCGGGCATCAAAGGACTTGCGCAGCGGGTACGCGTCGTCGGGCCATGCACCGTGGCGCAACCATTTGCGCGTGTCCGCCGCACTTGCCGCATTGACGCCGAACAAATCGTGCACGGCGCGCTGCATGCGGTTTGCGGCCGGAAAAATGTCCGAGACCTCGGGGTAGCTATCGCTTTCCAGCGGCAGCGCGATGACGAGCAGTCCGGACTGCACGGTCAACGCCGCATGCACGGCGTATCCCGCGCCGCGGTCGGTATGGTCGGCGCCCCACAGCGCGACGAGCCGCCCGCCCTTGTCGCGTACCTGCTGACACGCAGTCCGCCACTGCTCTGCGTTCACGCGTCCCCACCAAACCGGCATCGCTCCCGGCAACGGCCGTAATTCGATCTGGAAAACTTCGAGTCTCATGAGCGTCTACCCGATCAACTGCGCCGCCTGGCGGTACCACTCCGCGAGGTACGGCGGAATGTAAAGACCGAGCAGCAGCACGATCGCGAGGTGCACGAATACCGGTATCAGTGCCGGGCGGTGCGGCAAGCGTTTCACATTGGCTGCGCCGAACACCATCGGCTGCACCTTGCCGAATATCGCCGCGAACGCGACGCCCAGTGCGCCGAGCAGGAACGGCGTCGCCCAGGGCTCCTGGTGCATGGCGGCGGTGAGCAGCATGAATTCACTCGCGAATACGCCGAAGGGCGGCATGCCGAGTATGGCCAGACTGCCCAGCATGAGCCCCCAGCCGATCGTCGGGTTGCTTTCCATGAGCCCGCGGATGTCGGACATGATCTGCGTGCCCGATTTCTGCGCCGCGTGGCCGACGGCGAAGAAGATCGCCGACTTGGTGAGCGAGTGCACCGTCATGTGCAGCAGACCGGCGAAGGTCGCGAGCGGACCGCCCATGCCGAACGCGAAGGTCATCAGCCCCATGTGCTCGATCGATGAATACGCGAACAGGCGCTTGATGTCTTTCTGGCGCGAGAGCAGGAACGCGGCGACCACCACCGACAGCAACCCGAAACCCATCATGAGATTGCCGGCGAAATGCGTACCGAGCGCGCCCTCGACCAGCACCTTCGCCCGCACCACGGCGTAGAGCGCAACGTTGAGCAGCAGGCCGGAGAGCACCGCGGAGATCGGCGTCGGACCTTCCGCGTGCGCGTCGGGCAGCCAGTTGTGCAGCGGCACAAGCCCCACTTTGGTGCCATATCCGACCAGCAGGAATACGAACGCGAGTCCCAGCACCGTCGGCTCGAGCTGGCCTTTCACCTCATTGAGATGCGTCCACAAGAGCGCCGTCCCGCCCGCCCCCAGCACTTTCTCCGCAGCGAAATAGAGCAGGATCGTGCCGAACAGCGCCTGCGCGATGCCGACGCCGCAGAGGATGAAGTATTTCCACGCCGCTTCGAGACTCGCCGGCGTGCGATAGAGACTCACCAGCAGCACGGTCGTAAGCGTCGCCGCCTCCATCGCCACCCACAGGATGCCGACGTTGTTGGTGAGCAGCGCGAGCAGCATGGTGAAGCTGAACATCTGGTACATGCTGTGGTAGAGCCGCAGCCGGTTCGGGGAGAGCCGCCCCATGTGCGCTTCGATGCGCATGTAGGGCCGGCTGAAGAGCGAAGTCGTGAACGCCACCAATGCGGTCAGCGCCACCAGAAAGACGTTGAACGGGTCGACGAAAAAATTCTCGTCCCACACCAGGAGCGGCCCGTCGGCTATGACTCTGCCGGTGAGCAGTGCTGCGGCGCCAAAGGTGGCGAGACTCATCGCGGTGTTGAGTTCGGGCGCGAACGAGCGGTGGCCCCAAAGGGCGAGCACGATGCCGCCGACGAACGGTACACCGAGGACGAGCAGAAGCTCCATTACGAGTTCCTGCGCAAATGGATCAGATCCATGCGCGCCTCGAATCTCCCCTCTCCTTAGGGAGAGGGGTCGGGGGTGAGGGAATGAGCGCCACGCTCATCAGCGTTCCTTCAGCTTTTCCAGATGGTGGATGTCGAGACTTTCGAACGTCTCGCGGATGTGCAGGAAGAACACGCCGAAGATGAGCGCGCCGACCAGCACATCGAACAGTATGCCCAGCTCGACGATCATCGGCATGCCGTACGTCGCCGAGGCCGCGGCGAAGAACAGCCCGTTCTCCATCGCCAGGAAGCCGATCACCTGCGAGACCGCCTTGCGGCGGGTAATCATCATCAGGAACGAGAGCAGGATGCTCGCGATCGCGATGCCGAGCGTGCTTTTCGTAATGGTGCCGGCCATCTCCGAGATCGGCGCCGCCAGGTTGAAGGCGAAAATCACCAGCACGATACCGATCAGCATCTGCACCGGAATGTTGACGACAGACTCCACGTCCCAGCGCACGTTGAGTTTTCGGATCAGCCAGTGCAGGCCCCATGGGACCAGAAGCACTTTGAGGGCCAGCGTCACCGATGCCGATACGTAGAGGTGGCCATTCTGGGTCGAGTAACCGACGACGAACGTCGAGAGGGCGAGCACGAAGCCCTGCAGCGCATACAGGTTGATAAGCGACAGGATCCGCCGCTGCGTCAGCATGGCGAAGGAGATCAGCAAAAGCAGCGCCGCAAAGAGGTTGATGAGCTGGCCGGAAAACGGCAAAGTCGGCATGTCAGGTCTCCAGCACGAAGTGTGTCAGCATGCCGAGCGTGGCGAGCAGGAATGCGGTCCCGAGAAACTCCGGCGCGCGGAAGATGCGCATCTTGGCCGATACCGTTTCGAGCACCGCCAGGCCGAAACCGGCGAGCCCCAGCTTCAGCACCAGCGCGCCCAGCGCGATCGGCACGCCCAGCCAATCGCCGGCGTGCGCGATGCCCCACGGCGCAAACATCGCGATCCCGATTGCGATATAGGCGGTAAGCTTGAGGCTCGACGCCCATTCGACGAGCGCCAGATGGCGCGCCGAGTACTCGAGGATCATCGCTTCGTGGATCATCGTGAGCTCGAGGTGCGTGGAAGGATTGTCGATCGGAATGCGCGCATTCTCGGCGAGCAGCACCATCAGGAACGCGACCGCTGCAAACGCCATGCTCGGGTAAATGACGAATTCGCGCTGGCCCAGTGTCTCAACGATGGTCACGAGCGAGGTGGAATGACTGATGAGCGAGGCGGTAAACAGTGTCATCAGCATCGCGGGCTCGGCCAGAAACCCGATCATCATCTCGCGGCGCGCGCCCAGCGTGCCGAACGAAGTGCCGACGTCCATGCCGGCGAGCGCGATGAAGACGCGCGCCAGCGCAAAGAGCCCCACCAGCGCGATCACATCCGCGGCGGGCGCAAAGGGCAGCGAAGTCGCAAGCACGGGTACGATGCCGACCGCGAGCCACATGCAGCCGAACAAGACGTAGGGCGTAGCGCGAAAGAGCGGCGAGGCGGTATGTGCGAGCACCGCATCCTTGTGGAAGAGCTTGTTCAGGACCCGGTAGGGCTGCCAGAGGCCCGGTCCGCTGCGGTTCTGCAGCCACGCACGGCATTGGTTGACCCAGCCCATCACGAGCGGTGCGATCAGCACGACCAGCACCGACTGGAGCACCTGAAACGCGATTCCGCTCGCCTGGCTCATCGCACGAATACCAGCAGCGCGATCAATGTGACGAAGCTGTAGAGCAGATACACCGAAATGCGTCCCTGCTGCAGCTTGCCGATGTGGCGCGAAAGGAATTCGGTGAAGTGCGCGGCGGGCAGATACATCCAGTACCAGTGCCGGTCCTCGATCTCCTGACGGAACACGGGCTTGGGGTCGTCGGCACGGGGAATCTCGCGGTGGATACGGTATACCGGCGCAAAGATCTGCCGGATCGGCTGACCGAAGCCGTCCGCGGTATCTTCCATGCGCGCCGTCTGCTCAGGGTAGCCGCAGTCCCACGGATCCGCGCGCCGCAGCCGGCCGTGATAGAGATGGCGCACCGCCAGGAAAGTGAGCCCGACGACCGCCGCGATCACGAGCAGGAAAATGATCGGGCTGTAACTCGCCTGCGCGCTCGAAGTCGGCACAAGCCAGAGCCAGCCCGAATTCAACGCCTCGTTTGGAAGCCCGGCGTGGATCAGCGTCTCGCTCACCTTATTCAGCAAGCCGATCATGAAAACCGGCAGCAGCCCAAGCGCGACACACCCGAGCGCGAGCCACAGCATGCCGGCGCGTTCCCAGCCATTCGCGTCGCGCGGTTTCTGCGCCGTAACGTGGCGATGCTGTCCGAGAAACGCGACGCCGTAGACCTTCACGAAACACATCCCGGTCAGCGCGCCGGATAGCGCCAGCACCGCAGCGACAATGGGAACGAGGCTGCGCACCACGCTGCTCTGGAGTATCGGTGCCTGGAGCGACGCCTGGAACGTAAGCCACTCGGAAATGAATCCGTTCAACGGCGGCAGCGCGGAGATCGCGAGCGCGCCGATGAGAAAATAGACGGCGGTATGCGGCATGTAGCGGATGAGTCCGCCCATCTCGTTCAGATTCCTGAGGCCGGTCGAATGCAGAATGGCACCCGCCCCGAGAAAGAGCAGGCCTTTGAACACGGCATGGTTGAGCGTGTGATAGAGGCCCGCGACGAGACCCAGCACGCCGGCCACGGGATGGCCGCTCCCGATGAATACCATCGAGAGCCCGATGCCGATCAGGATGATCCCGATGTTCTCGACCGAGTGATAGGCGAGCAGCCGCTTCAAATCGTGCTGCATCAGTGCGAACAACACGCCGAAGAGCGAGGTCGCCGCGCCGAAGAGGAGCACCGTAAGACCCCATTCCCATTGGATGTCGCCGATCAGGTCGTAGATGACGCGCACCATGCCGTAGATCGCGGTCTTGAGCATGACCCCGGACATCAGTGCCGATACCGGCGATGGGGCAGCCGGGTGCGCTTCAGGCAGCCAGGCGTGCAGCGGCAGCATGCCGGCCTTCGCGCCGAAGCCGAAGAAGGCCAGTGCGAATGCGACGCTCGCCCAGAACGGCGTCAGTTCGGCGCGCCGCAGCGCATCGAAGGTGTAGTCGCCGAGCCCGCCGTGCAGCACCCCGAAGCTCAGCAGTATGCTGATCGCCCCGAGATGCGCGATCAGGAGATAAATGAATCCGGCTCTGCGGTTCTGCTCGCTGCGATGCTCGGTCGTGACGAGGAAATAGGACGAAAGCGCCATGGTTTCCCACACCACCATGAACAGGTACGCGTCGTCGGCGACGAGCACGAGCGCCATGCTCGCGAGGAAAACGTGATACTGAAAGCTCAGCAGCCCGAGCGGCTGCTCGGCGTCGCTCTCGCGGAAGTAGCCGGCTGAAAAAAGCGATATGCCGAAGGACACGCCGCCCAGCAGGAGCAGGAAGAAGCCCGAAAGCGCATCGACGCGCACGTGAAACGGCAGATCGGGCAGGCCCGCCGGCAACACGAGCGCGCTCGCGGGCGCGCTTATTGCCCAGAGCCCGGTGACCGCAAGCGCAAGCCCGACGGCCGCCCCCGCGGGGAATATCACGTCGATGATCAAGCGCGCGCGCGAACATGCAAGCGCGACGCCGCCCAGCCCGATCCACATCGCCGCCAACGCGACGACGACCTCGACCGGCTGCAATGACAAAAGATACATTTAGCTCTTGTTGGCGTTTTCGCGGACTGACCGCGGCGGCAGAAAAAACCGCCGGGAGAAGTGCAGCAAAACAGCGGGGCCATTTTAGCCCATGCCCGCCACGCTGGCTAAGAAAAGCAGAAGCGCCTTTGCAACGCCCAAAAACAAGAGCGGCCTGAGCCGCCCGTTGTCATCGTGATCCCTGCTAAAAGCATCACGGCCGCAGGTAGGCGTACCCCTCGCGCTGCTGCAGGCGCGTGATCTCGGCGACGCCCGAGGGCACGAACGTCGCTTCGGGTATGAACTGGTTACGCTTCAACTTTCTATTGCGCAGCGTGATCTCGCACACGTCGAACTGCACGCCGCGCTGCTTCAGTTCCTCGATGGGGATGTTGTACGGATTGCCATTCTTGTCCTTGGCGCCATCGAAGAGGAAATCGACGCCGCGCGCATGCGTAACGACGATGATCTTCGCCTTGGGATTGACTTCGAGATGATTGCCGATGTTGCGCAGCGCATTCGCCGCCTGCTCGGCCGTATCGTTGACGTGATAGACGACCTTGTCCTCCGCAATGTTCGACTTGGCCTCTGGCCCACCGGGGGTTGCTGCGTAGCCCGCGCCGGCCAGTGCGGCGGCCAGCGACGCAATAAAAACTGCGCGACTTGTCAGTCTCATGTTCCGCTCCATTCCGAACACTATGAGTAGAATGCTGCCACGTAACATTAGACCGAATCCTGCAAGCCGGCAATCGGCGCCTTAACCGGTATGGTCTCATCATGACGATCACCAGGCAGCTCCGCATCACGGGGCGCGTACAGGGCGTGGGCTATCGCATGTACATGGTGCGCAAGGCACGCGAACTGGGCCTCTCCGGCTGGGTGCGCAACCGGCACGACGGCAGCGTGGAGGCATTGGTGCAAGGTGCACCGCAAGCGGTTGACGGAATCGTGGCGTGGGCGCGGCGCGGGCCGCCGAGCGCGGTGGTAACCGACGTGAAGGTCAGCGACGCCAGCGGCGAATACCACGGTTTTGAAACGCGCGCGACCGAGTAGCTGCTAGCGAGTGATCGCAGCGGCGCGCAGCCGCATTTTCGAGGCTTCGTCCTTGCGGCCGAGCTGATCGAGCACTTCCGCAAGATTGGTGAGCGTATTTGCAACGCTCGGGTTATAGGGTCCCAGCGTGTTCTCTTTCATGGTCAGCGCCCGACGCAGTACCGGCTCGGCATCCTTGTGGCGTCCCTGAGCACGTAAGACCGCGCCGAGATTGTTCAGCAACGTCGCGGTCTTCGGATCTTCCCCGTAGGCCTGCTCGAAGATCGGCAGCACGCGACGCTGGAGTTTTTCCGCTTCGGCGTAGCGCCCCTGCGACTGGATCACTTCGGCGAGATTGGCGAGCAGCAATCCCGTCGAGGGATGATGGGATCCCAGCGCTTTCTCGCGGATGGCGAGCGCGGCACGGTAGTACTTCTCCGCTTCCCGGTGCTTGCCGCGAAAGCGCAGCGCGAGTGCGAGGTTTGACAAACTGGTTTCGGTCTTGCGATCGCTCTCGCCGAATGTCTTGCGCGCTTCGGCAAGCGCCTGGCGCGCGGTACGCTCGGCCTTATTCAGTTCGCCGCGCGTGATGAGCGGAACCACTTCGTCCGTCAGCGCTTTCCATATCGCTTCGCCCGCATGCGCCTCGACGGCCGCCACGACGAGCAGCAACAAGATGAACAGCGTCCGGATGCCCTGGGCGATACGCCTATGCGGGCGCGGCATGGTAAACGATATTGACGTTCTCCGGCTTGAGCCACTCACCGAGCGAGCGGATCAGCTCGTCGTGCAGCTTCACGCGCCATGCCTCGCCGAGATCGATTTCGCATACCGCGCCGTTATTCGAATACACGATCGACACCGGGCAGGTGCCGTTGCGGTGCGGCGCGAGCAGCTCGCGCAGGCGGGCGCCTGAAGACGCACCATTGCAAGCCAGGCGAATGCCGCGCGCGTAGCGGTTGCGCACGCCATTGAGATCGTAGAGCTTGTCCGCCGAAATGCGCAGGCTGCCGCTGAAATCGTCATGGGCGACTTTGCCTTCGACGATGAGGAGCTGGTCCTCTTTCAGCCAATGGCGGTGCTGCTCGAAAAGCTCGTTGAAGACCGTCACCTCCACCCGCGCGTAACCGTCGTCGAGCAGGATCACCGCCATGCGCCCGCGGCGCGTCATCTGCACCCGCAGGCTGTGCATGATGCCCGCAAGGAGCACGAGGTGTGGCTGGGGCGTGAGCCCATCGAGGCGCGTCGGAATGAAATGCCGTAACTCCTCCTCGTAGCTGCGGAACGGATGCCCCGACAGGTAGAACCCGAGCGCGAGTTTCTCATTCTGCAGCCGTTCGCGATCGGTCCAGCGCGGCACATCGGCAAGGACAATGGCGGGCGCGGACTGCGCGTCACCGAAGAGGCTGACCTGGTTCGCGCTCCGGCTGGCCTGCTCGGCGCTTTCCATCGCAGCCCCGACCGAAGCGAGCAGCCGCCCGCGATGATTGTCCAGTGCATCGAACGCGCCTGCCCGGATCAGCGACTCGACGACGCGGCGGTTCACGATGCGCTTGTCTACGCGATGGCACAGATCGAACAGGTCCTTGAACGCTCCGCCGGTTCGACGGGCCTCGATGATGTGCTCGATCGCCGCTTCGCCGGTACCTTTGATCGCGCCCAGGCCATAGCGGATTACCCCTCGAGGGGTCGGGGGTGAGGCACCATCGGCATTCGACAGCATAAGCAGCGGCTCGAAGCGATAGTTCGACTCGTTTACGTCCGGCGGAAGCAGCTCGATGCCGTGCGCGCGCGCATCGCCGGCGAAGAGCTGCACCTTGTCGGTGTCGGCCATCACGGCCGACATGTTGGCGGCGCTGAATGCCGCCGGGTGGTGAATCTTGAAATAAGCCGTCTGATAAGCGACGAGCGCATACGCCGCCGCGTGCGAGCGATTGAAGCCGTAGCCCGCAAACTTCTCCATCAAATCGAAGAGTTCGCTCGCCTTGCGTTCGGATACGCCGTTCTGCGCCGCGCCCTTGACGAAAGTCTCGCGGTGCTGCGCCATCTCCTCGGGCAGTTTCTTGCCCATTGCGCGCCGCAGGAGGTCGGCGCTGCCCAGGCTGTAGCCGCCGATCACCTGCGCGATCTGCATCACCTGTTCCTGGTACACCATGATGCCGTAGGTCGGCTTGAGGATGGGCTCCACGCGCGGATCGGGGTAGTCCACGCGCCCGCCCTGCTTGCGGCGGATGAATTCAGGAATGAGCTCCATCGGCCCGGGACGATAGAGCGCGATCAGCGCGACGATGTCCTCGAAGCGGTCGGGCCGCGCCTGCTTCATCAGCTCGCGCATCCCGCGCGATTCACACTGGAACACGGCGGTCGTATCGGCGTTCGCGAAGACGCGATAGGTCTCCGCGTCGTCGAGCGGAATTTCCTCGAGCTTCACCTTCGCCTGCGGATCGAGCGACTCGATGAAGCGCACCGTCCAGTCGAGGATGGTGAGCGTCGTCAGCCCCAGGAAATCGAACTTCACCAATCCCACCGCTTCGACGTCCTTCATGTCGAACTGGGACACCACGCTTCCCGACCCGTCGGCGGCGTAGAGCGGACAGAAATCGGTGAGCTTTCCGGGCGCGATCAGCACACCGCCCGCGTGCATGCCGACGTTGCGGGTGAGCCCTTCCAGTTGCTCGGCCAGCGCCAGCAACTCGCGCACCTCCTCCTCGTTCTTCTCGCGCTCGTTGATCTGCGGCTCGACGTCCCGTGCATAAACGACATTCGATTCGTGCTCGCCCGTGCGCCGCCGCAACGTGACGGTTTTTCCCGGCTGAAACGGAATCAACTTCGCGATCTGGTCGCAGAAGTTGTAGGGCAAATCGAGCACGCGCCCGACATCGCGAACCACCGCTTTCGCGGCCATGGTGCCGAAGGTCACGATCTGTGACACCGAATCGGCGCCGTACTTGTCGCGCACGTATTCGATCACGCGATCGCGCCCCTCCTGGCAGAAGTCGATGTCGAAATCGGGCATCGAAACCCGCTCGGGATTGAGGAAACGCTCGAACAGCAGGTCGTAACGCAGCGGGTCCAGATCGGTGATGCCGAGACTGTAGGCCACGAGCGAGCCCGCGCCCGAACCGCGCCCCGGACCGACGGGGACGCCGTTGTTCTTCGCCCAGTTGATGAAGTCCGCGACGATCAGGAAATAGCCGGGGAAACCCATCTGGATGATGGTGCTGATCTCGAATTCGAGCCGCTCGCGATAGCGCACCATCTGTGCGGCGCGAGCGGTCTCGTCGGGATAGAGGCGGACCATGCGCGCTTCGAGCCCGGCCATGGCGCGGTCGTGCAGATAGTCTTCGAGGCTTTCGCCGTTTGGCGTCGGGAAATCCGGAAGCTGGCTCTTGCCGAGCTGGAGCGTGAGATTGCAGCGGCGGGCGATTTCGACGCTGTTGGCAAGCGCCGCCGGAAGATCGCGAAAGAGCGCCGTCATCTCGGCCTGAGACTTGAAGTACTGTTCCGGCGTAAACCGTCGCGGCCGGCGCCGATCCGAAAGCGTATAGCCTTCGGCGATGCAGACGCGCGCTTCGTGAGCGCGGAAATCGTCTGGCTTGATGAACTGGACGGGATGGGTCGCGACGACGGGGAGTTTCAGCGCATTCGCGAGTTGTACCGACCGCTGCACGCACGTTTCGATCGGCACGGTGGCCGCGCCTGAAGTGTTGGCGCCGGGCCCCAGCCGCTGCAGCTCGATATAGTAGCGCTGCGGGAACAGCTCGCCCCAACCCTCTGCCAGTCGGCGCGCCTGCTGTTCGTTACCGATCGCGAGCGACTGGCCCACGTCGCCATGATGGGCCCCCGAGAGCGCGATGAGCCCGTCCGTGCCGGTGATGGCGAACCAGCTTCTGTCGATTTCCGCCCGGCCGCGGTACTGATTGGTGCGATAGGCCCGCGTCAGCAGCTCGCACAGGCTCAGGTAGCCGGTGCGGGACTGGCACAAAAGCAGCAGGCGCCCGGGCTTGTCGCGATCGGTCTCGTTCGTGATCCAGACGTCGCAGCCGATGATCGGCTTCACGCCTTTCGCACGCGCCTCCCGGTAGAACTTCACCATGCCGAACACATTGGCGAGATCGGTCAGCGCGAGCGCCGGCATGCCGTCCGCCGCTGCCGCAGTCACCGCCTCGTCCAGCCGGACGATCCCATCGGCGATGGAGTACTCGCTGTGGAGGCGCAGGTGCACGAACGACGGCTGCATAGGCAGAACCTATCCCAATAATAGACGCGTGATGCGTTGCGGCCAAAACGTGATGAATGCTAGGAGCGGGGCGCAGTTAATATCGCGAATATTATCAAGACCCGCGACAACGCAGGCGCGCGTTTTGGCCACAACCCGAAGGGACGGGGCGATCTGGGCGCATTTCGTTGTCGGTCTCCCTTGCAATATT
>DATFGD010000123.1:0-4594 GCA_035249725.1 Burkholderiales bacterium | reverse complement strand
TCTGTTCGCCTTGCCGTATTCGCCCTGCCTCTACCGTTGGCACGGTGAGGCAAGAATGCCGAGCCGAAATCCACTTGTCAATCTCTTTTCAGTGCTGGCGCGAGCGGAGTGCGAGCGTTTTTGCCCCATGACGGCGGTGCGCATGCGCGTGCGCGCACCAGTCGCATTTGAAACCGGAGTGCAAGCCATCAGAATACGCCTGTAACAGGAGAGGCGGCCGCAGTAGTTCAGGTAGCGGGTAGCCGCGCTATGCCGGGTTCTTCAGCTTCTCGAGAAACTGTTTGCGAAACTTCACAACTTTGGGTGCAACGACCGCTTGGCAGTACGGTTGATACGGATTACGCGCGAAATACTCCTGGTGATAGTCCTCGGCCCGGTAGAAAGTACTGGCCGGCACGATTTCGGTCACGATCGGATCGCGCCATACCCCTGCTGCACCAAGCCGGGCGATGACCTGCTCGGTGGCCGTCTTCTGTTCCGGAGTGTGATAGAAGACCACTGAACGGTACTGCGACCCGACGTCGTTTCCCTGGCGATCGCGGGTAGTGGGGTCGTGTATCACAAAGAAAACTTGGAGAATTTCCTCGAATCTCACGAGCGAGGGATCGAACGTAATGCGCACCACCTCGGCATGCCCGGTGCGCCCCCGACATACCTCCTCGTAAGTGGGGCCGGCCTTCGTTCCCCCCATGTAACCGGACTCGACCGACTCGACGCCCCGGAGTCCATCGAATACCGCTTCCAGGCACCAGAAACAGCCCCCGCCCAGGGTAGTCACCTGCTTCGCCCCGGTAACCGGCGCGCTCCCAGCCTTATCCATCTCAAGTCTCCCGCGTGTGTTTGCGGCGCAGTGCGACGCCGCTGAATCGCAGGATTATAGTCGCCGCACGACGGCGCGCATTACGGCGCTCCGTGAGCCTGCAGCGGCCGGCCTGCCACGGGCCGCGGGCGCGGGACCAATCGAGGCGCAGGCGCAGCCGGCGCCGCCAGACGACGTGCCTGCCACCACGGGCGAAACAGGATCCGCTGAGCAGGACCGAGCGGGAGATGACGGCGCACGACGTTACCCATGCGCTGCACGAACTCACGATATTCGAGTTCGGGAAACGGCACGCCACCGTACCAGTGGGCTGCCCCCAGATGCGAGTACGAAAGTCGCACATCCACGTCGCGCGCACGCTGCGCACACTCGACGATGGTCTTATAGGCCATGAGTACCCCGAAGCGGTTATTGTGTTCCAGCCGCGCAAAGAGCCGGCGGAAGCCGGCAAAATGCACCGATTCGTCCGCGGCCATGCGGTGCAGCATGCTGCGCAGGCCGGCATGGTCCGAAGTGTTCCCCAGGCAACGATAGAATGCGCTCGCCTGCGCCGCTGCGACACTGCGCACCAGCGCTTCGCGCGCCGGACTGCGGAAGTCCCGCGCCGCACAAACCAAGGGCCGGTACGCGTCATAGAAACCAGCGTAGGCGCCGCACCAGTCGAATTCCGGCCATGTCGCCTCAATGTAGGCGCGCGCTTCGCGACCATGCGCGATCTTGGTCCGCCACCAGGTTTCTTCCAGCCAGCGCTGTACTTCCGGGTCCGTGGCAAATACCTGGAGCAAGGTCGTGGCGTGTAGCGGCACTGCGGTCTCCAGGAACGAAGCGGCTGCAAGCCCATAGAACACGAGCCCGTTGTGCCGGATCAGTGCCTGCTGAGTTGAATTGGGGTCCCGGCGGCATTGTGCGCCGTCATACTGGGCTTGCATCATCGCTCCTCCTGTGGGAACGCGCCTCCTCCGGGCGCGCTGGCGCAATTCTCGGCACAGCGTGCAGGGCGACGCAACAATGCCGCGCAAGGTCGCCGCGCAGTTGCCTGCCGGTATTATTCGATGCTACTTTGATGCCCGCGGCAGGGGAGTGCCGGGGGGCGTATGGCAGGCAGTGCAGCGCTGGTCGATGTCCTGAAGCGAGAGCTGAAGGTGCGCGGGATTACTTACGCGCAGGTCGCGCGCGGACTCGACATGAGTGAAGCGAGCGTAAAACGGATGTTCTCGCGCAGGAACTTCACCCTGAGCCGGGTGGACGCGATCTGTCGCGTCGCCGATATCGACTTCGCCGAACTCGCACGCGCGTGCGGCCGCGAGGAAGCCCGGGTCTCCGAGCTCACGGACGAGCAGGAAAAGCAGATCATAGCCAACAAGAAGCTCTTCCTCGTCGCGGTATGCGCCCTCAACCACGTGAGCTTCGAGCAGATCGTCAGCGCCTTCGACATTACGCGCGCAGAATGCATACAGTTGCTGTCACGGCTGGACCGCCTCAAATTCCTCGAGCTGCAGCCGAACAACCGCATCAAGCTGCTCGTGTCGCGTACATTTTCCTGGCGCCCCGACGGGCCGATTCAGCGTTTCTTCAACGGACAGGCGCACAACGAGTATTTTCGATCGCACTTCGACCGGGCAGGCGAGTTCATGCTGGTCGTCAACGGCATGCTCACCGAAACCTCCAGCATCAGCATGGTCGAGAAGTTGAAGCGCATTGCCAAGGAATTCTCGGCATTGCACAACGAAGACGTGGCGGCACCGCTCGCGGCGCGCTCGCCGATGAGTCTCCTCGTGGCCGTCCGCCATTGGGAGTTGCAGGCTTTTGCCGACATGCGGCGCAAGAATCGTCCACTACGTCCAACCCGTCCCTTGTAATGCGCGCCGGCCCGGTGCGACCAAGGCCTGTTATTCCGGACTGATTTTCCAAAGAGGAGACACCATGATCTCGATTCGTAGAACGCTCGCTACGCTGGCACTCGCGCTGGGCGTCGTTACCGCGGGGCCGGCGCTTGCGCAGACGACCAGCATCGCAGCCAAGCCCGCCGCCACGGCCAAGGCGACCTTCGGCGGCGGTTGTTTCTGGTGCATGGAGGAGGCGTTCGATCCGATACCGGGCGTTCTCTCCACCGTTTCCGGCTACGTGGGCGGAAAGACCAAGAATCCCACCTACGAACAGGTATCGACCGGGCGCACCGGGCACGCAGAAGTAATTCAAATCGAATACGATCCCAAGCGCGTGAGTTACGAAAAACTGCTCGAGGCGTTCTGGCGCAACATCGATCCGACGCAGCGCGAGGGTCAGTTCTGTGACCACGGCTCGCAATACCGCAGCGCCATCTTTTATCACGACGAAGAGCAGAAGCGGCTTGCGGAAGCTTCGCGCGCGGCACTGCTCAAGAACAGGCCGTTCAAGGGCGAGATCGTGACGGAGATCGTACAAGCCGCGCAATTCTATCCCGCCGAGGACTATCACCAGGATTACTACAAGAAAAACCCGGTGCGTTACAAGTTCTACAAAACGGGATGTGGTCGCGCAGCCCGGCTGAAGGAACTATGGGGATAGCGGATTTCGTCCTCCGATTCAGTCGGCGGCATGGTAGCGCGTCACGCGTTCCACCTCGTTTCTGGAACCGAGTACGACACCGATGCGCTGGTGCAGCGCCTGCGGCTGGACGTCGAGTATGCGTTTGCGGCCATCGGTCGCCGCGCCACCCGCCTGCTCGATGATGAATGACATCGGATTGGCCTCGTACATCAGTCTAAGCCTTCCGTCTTTGTGCTTGGCGTCGCGCGGATACATGAAGATCCCGCCGCGCGAGAGAATGCGATACACATCGGCGACCATCGACGCTACCCAGCGCATGTTGAAGTCTTTGCCGCGCGGGCCGGTTTTGCCGGCCAGACATTCGTCGATGTAGCGCTTGACCCCGGATTCCCAGCTACGGGCATTGGACGCGTTGATCGCGAACTCCTGGGTGTCCTCGGGAATAACGATGCGCGGCTGGGTGAGAATGAACGATCCGAGCTCGCGGTCGAGCGTAAAGCCGACCACGCCATTTCCCACGGTGAGCACCAGTATGGTCGCGGCGCCATAAACCGCGAAACCGGCCGCCACTTGTTTATTGCCCGGCTGCAGAAACGCCTTTTCGTCCGGCTCGGTCACGCCCTCAGGACAGCGCAGCACGGAGAAAATGGTGCCGACCGAGATGTTGACATCGAGATTGGAAGAACCGTCCAGCGGATCCATGAGCAGCAGGAACTCGCCTTTCGGATAACGATTGGGTATCTGGTAGGGTAAATCCATTTCTTCCGATACCATTGCCGCGAGCTGCCCTCCCCATTCATTCGCCTCGACCAGCACTTCGTTCGCGATGACGTCGAGCTTTTTTTGCGCCTCCCCCTGCACATTCTGAGTACCGACGGCGTCCCCCACACCGGTGAGCGGTCCTTTGCTTACGGCATGACTGATCGCCTTACAGGCGCGGGCGATGATCTCGATCAGCAGCCGCAGCTCGGGCGAAACACGGCCGTGATTGCGCTGCTGTTCGATGAGATACTGGGTGAGCGTGACGCGATGCATGGAAGAATCTCCTGATGAGGCGCATGGCCCTCCGGATTATCCGACTTCCGCCCGTCGTTTGCATCCCATGAGAGGATGACTGTGAAACGGCTCGTTCTGCTCGGTGGCGGGCACAGCCACGTGGAAGTCCTGCGGCGCTTCGGCAGGGCACCGGTGCGGGACGCTTGTGTCGTGCTCGTGAGTTCGGAACCCCGGACGGTTTACTCCGGA